>OMSM01000323.1 GCA_900313745.1 uncultured Lachnospiraceae bacterium | reverse complement strand
GCCAGGGTCGCGTCCTTCATCGAGCTGTTCTGAAGAACCGCGTTCATCTGCAGCTCCTTGATCTTCGCCTCGTCCTCCTCGGAGGCCTTGAGCGAGCTGATGCCGAAGGAGACGATCTCGATGCCGCGGAGCTTGCCCCAGAGCTCGGAGAGCTCGTCGTTCAGGGCATTGGCCACCTCGGTGGTGTGGCCCATAACCGCGCTGTAGCGGATGCCCATGCCGGAAATCCTCGCAAACGCAGGCTGCAGTGCGGTGAGAAGCTCGGTCTTCATCTGGCCTTCCAGGCGGCTGCGCTCATAGCGGTCAGCCACATTGGCTGCGACGTTCGTGTAGAACAGGATCGGGTCGACGATCTTGTAGGAATATTCGCCGAAGCAGCGGACGGAGATGTCCACGTCCAGGCCGATGTTCATGTCGACGACACGGAACGGCACGGGATTGGCGGTGCCGTACTTGTTGCCCATCAGTTCCTTGGTGTTGATGTAGTAAACTCTCTGGTCCTTGCCGCTGGTTCCGCCGTAGGCAATGCGCTTTCCGATGGCGAGGAAGGTGTTCTTGATGGCGTCCCCGAGGTCGCCTGCAAAAATGCTGGGTTCGGAGGAAGCATCCCAGACGAACTCGCCGGGCTCGGCGCAGAGCTCAACGACCTTGCCCTGATCCACGATCAGCATGCACTGTCCGTCGGCAACGGCGATGGTGGAGCCGTTGGAGATGATGTTGTCGTCGCCGCGGGTGTTGGAGCCGATATGATTGGAATCATAGCGCTTCCTTCCGCGGATCATCAGCACGTCCTCCGGAATCGCGTCTGCGTAGATAAATTCCTTCCACTGGTTGGCCAGTGTGCTGTTTACAGATGTCAATGCTGCTTGAATAAGACCCATGCTACCCTCCGTTCCGAGCTGTCCGCTCAGGCTAGATAAAATCCCTGGTTTTTCCCCGGCGGGGAATGCCGGGCAGGATTGATACCATACAAACCTATCAGTGATTATAGCATATCGGGGAATCGCGCGTTACCCCTCTTTTGGCTGATCCGCGGCCGCCGCGCGGGCCGGGCTGATCCCCGGTTCTGCCGGGTGGAGAGCCGCCCGGATTACTGCTCCGGGTTCTCCAGATCGAGCATCCGCTCAAGGATGAGTTTTCGCACATAGATATCCGTACTCATCGCGATGATGAACGCAAGCCTCTCCATCATCCCTCCGTCCCCGCCGGAAGGAAACGCCTCCCCGGCCTCCTCCGCCATGCCGAGCACATCCTTCGCCGTGCGTTCCTTCTGCCTTGCGGCTCTCACCGCGAGACAGTCGTAAACCTCGCGGAAGGAGACAGTTTTGCCCCTCTCCGGCTCCTGGCTCTCGCTTCTCGCCCTGCGCCTTACCTTCTCCCCTCGCTGCTCCTCCGTGAAGGCCGCTTCCTTTAACGGGCTTAAGATCTGCTCCACATCGTTTATGGTCAGAATGTTCTTAAGATAGTAGATCGCGGTGAGCAGAAGCATGTGGTCCGGCGTGTACTTCTTCTTCACCGGGGGGATGAGCAGGCCGTCCTTGGCGTAGTTGTTGATCATGGTCTTGGTCAGCACCTTATCCTGGTCCGGCTTCCTGCCCGCGTCCTTAAGCGCGCCTTCGAGGACCGTCGTCACCTGGTCCATGTAAAGATCCAGCCGCGGCATGTCGGCCGAGGCTGGTATCTCCAGGCGGCCCATCTCCTCCAGGACCGTCTCCAGCCTGGCGATGAGTTCGCTTTTTAGTTCTTCCGGGTTTTCCTGCGGCGCCATCTTAAGTCTCCTCAGGGCTGTCCGCCCTGGCCTTAAGCTCCCTCGCGTTATCCAGAGCCGCTCCGCTGTCCTCGTCACCTCCAAGGAGCCTCGCGAGCTCCCTGAGGCTTCCCTCGCTGTCCAGCCTTGTAATTCCGGAGAAGGTCCTGCCGTCATGCACGGACTTGCCGATCCTGAAATGGCTTCTTCCCATCGCGGCGATCTGCGGCAGATGGGTGATGCAGAGGATCTGGTGCGACCTGCCGAGCTCCTTCAGCTTGCCCGCGACCTTCCACGCCGTAAGGCCGCTGATTCCCGCGTCGATCTCATCAAAGACGAAGGTCGGGACCTCGTCCTTCCCGGCAAACACGGTCTTGACCGCCAGCATGATCCTGGAGAGTTCACCTCCGCTTGCGATGTTCTCCAGAGGCCTCACCGCCTCCCCGGGGTTCGTGGAGATCAGGATGGACACGGAGTCCATTCCGTCCGGGGAGATTTTCTCCGGATCCGGGGTGATCCGGATCTCCAGGGCCGCCTGCAGGAAATTCAGGTCCTCCAGGGCGAGTTTTAAGTCGCCGGAGAGCTTCTTCGCCGCCTCCTGCCTGAGCGCGCTGAGTCTCCCGGCGGATTCGCCGTATTCCTTACCCGTCCTGTCAATTTCTTTTCTTAGCTCGTCCCTTAAGTGCTCGTAGTTTTCCAGCTCCTCAAGGCGCTCCTGCCTTTCGCCGAGAGCCTTGTCCAGCCCGTCGTCGTCCTGCGCGGCATATTTGTCGCTCAGCCTTCGGATGAGGTCCAGACGGCTCTCCACCTCAATAAACTCCTCCGGGTCATAGGTCAGTCCCTCCTCGTAGTCCGAGACTGCCCGGTTGAATTCCCCGAGAAGGGAATCAATCTCCGAGAGCTGCTCCAGGAGGGCGTCGAGATCCCCGTCGCTGCCCGAGACCTCCGCCAGCGCCCTCGCTGCGCGGTCCATGGCATCCAGTGCCCCGCCGTCCGGACCGGTGAGGGCAAGCGTCTCCTGACAGGCGCGCATGAGCTTCTCCGAGGAGGCCATGCGCCGGTATTTTGCCTGAAGCTCCGCCGCTTCGCCGGGCTTTACACGGGCACCGGAAATTTCCTCAATTTCATAGCTTATAAGATCAATTTCCCGTTTTCTCGCCCTCTCGTCCAGTGCACCGTTCTCCCACTCCGCGGAGAGAGAGTCAAGCCTGCGGCTCAGCCTCCTCACGTCAGCCTTCAGGGAAGCCGCCTCCGCGCCTGCGTAATCGTCCACAAGCGCGAGCTGGTTTGCCCTCTTTAAGAGGGTCTGGTTCTCCCTCTGGCCGTAGACGTCCAGAAGTACCTGCGAGAGCTCCTTAAGCTGCTTTGCGGTCACGCTTTCACCGTTTACTGACGCAATGCTGCGGTTTTCATAGATCCTCCGCCGGATGAGGATCTGGTCATCCTCCTCCAGCGGGAGGTCCAGCTGGTCCATCATCGCGCGCTGCAGGTCGCTGTCCGCGGAAAACAGCACCTCCACCAGGGCGTATTCCGCGCCGTCACGGATGATCTCCTTGTCCGCGCGGGCGCCGAGAGCCAGGGCGATCGATCCCAGCACGATGGATTTGCCTGCACCGGTTTCTCCGGTGAGAATATTCAGGCCCTCCGTGAAGAGGATTTCCTCTTCCGCGATGAGGGCCAGGTTCTTTACATGTAAACTTATCAGCATAGGGTATATTGTACCTTTACCGCATCAGTCTGCGGATTTTGGACATTACGGACGTGGCGTCCTCCGTCGTCCGGACCGCGACCATAATCGTGTCGTCCCCGGCGATGCATCCGACAATCTCGTCGATATTCAGGGCATCCATCGCCGCAGCGGCGGCCATTGCCATGCCTGATACCGTCTTCACCACAAGGATGTTCTGCGCCTGGTCCACGGAGACGTAGCTCTCCCTGAGAACACGGATATAGCGCTCGGAAATCCCCGTGTCATCCGCCGCCATCGCAACGTACTTCTGAGAGCCGTTGCCTGTCTGGACCTTGGTCAGCCTGAGGTCCCGGATATCCCTGGAAACCGTCGCCTGCGTCACGCTGTAGCCGCTCTCGCGGAGTGCGTCCGCAAGCTCCTCCTGGGTCTCAATCTCTTTCTCCCGGATGATTTCCAGTATTCTGGAGTGTCTGTCCTTTTTCATGTAACTCCCGCCCCTTATTACTCAAAATGCATATTTCCGCTGCATTGTGAATAATTATACCATAGTTTTTGCATACGGAGCCATGAAAACCACCGGATTCGTTCATTTCAGCGCAAACTATCATTTATTCTTCCGGCGAATGGACATTCTTTTGCACTTTCAGGTTGCGATTTTTCTCCTCAGAGTGTCGAGGAAGCTCCCTCCGCTTAAGCGGATTATCCTCGCCGTCCTGTCCGCCCTGACCACCCGGATGCTGTCTCCCGGCTGCATCGCGTTAGTCACGCCCCGGCCGTCGAAGTCCGCTTCAGCCCGGAGCACAGCTCCCTCCGGCGGCGCCCCAAGGACGATCGTGATCTCCGCGGAGGGCGAGAGCACAATACTGCGGCTGCTCAGCGTGTGGGGGCAGATCGGCGTGAGGAGGATGCACCTTGCGGTCGG
>OMSM01000034.1 GCA_900313745.1 uncultured Lachnospiraceae bacterium | reverse complement strand
TGAGATGCTGGGCCTGGTCAAGGGAAGCACGATCCAGACAGTGAACGTCGCGAGGGATATCGGCGCGAGCCTGAAGACCCTGGTGGGCGGCGAGCTGACGAAATACAACGAGATGATGAACGACGCCAGAGCTCTCGCAACCAAGAGAATGGTGGAGGAAGCCGAACAGCTCGGCGCCGATGCCATCGTCTGTGTCCGCTATACTTCTTCCTCCGTCATGCAGAGTGCGGCGGAAGTGCTGGCTTACGGGACTGCGGTGAAATTTGCGGGCTGACCCGCGAAGCCGGAAACTCCGTGATGATCACGGGGATCATCACGGAGTTTCCGCTATCCGGTATATTTCTGCCGGTCTCAGACCATGGAATTCTGTCTCGCCAGCTCGTTTGTTTTGTTGTTTGAGCGGCTGCGGGTATGTGTCTCCGTCTGCTTCGAATTGACGCCGAGCTTTTCCTCCTTAACGGGAACCTTCTCGAGCCGCCCGTCCATAGTGCGGATGTTATCCCGGATCTGTTCAACGGCAGCATCACTTAGTTTGACCTTTTTCAGATTGCTGACCGACAGAGACGTCTTAGCGTACAGCTCCTGGAACTGGGAATGAGCTTTTCTCTGCATTTCGGCATATTCAAAGCAGGCTTTGCATCGCCTGCCGGTTCCTTAATCCAGCGCCGTAAACTGTCCTTCAGCCGTTCATGCCCGGCCCAGTATTGCCATATTTCCTCTTCATTTCCTGCTGCTTCAGCGCATCGTCGTTCTGCCTCCGGGAATTCAGCCTTTCGCTCCTGGATCTCTGATGCCTGTTCTCGATATCCTGCACCAGGTTGCCCCGATAATGCGCCCCAACATCGACCTTCTGCTCCAGGCTCTTGAAGGAAATATCCCGGACCTGCTCCTTTTTTGCCGGGGCAGGCTTTGCCTGTTCGGAGACAATCTCCTTCCCGCCTTCCGTCTTTGCCGGGACGGGCTTTGCCTGTTCGGAGGCAATTTTCTCGGGATCACCGTAGCTCTTCAGCGTATGAAGGGCATTGTTGGCCAAATCCACAAAATAACGGGCGGAATGGGACCTGTTCTTGCCCATTGTCGTGTTCTTGGCGGCCTCCTCGTCGTTCTTCTTAAGATATGCCTCGCCGTGATCCTTTATCCTTTGAAAGATCTCTTCAAGCCTGGCGTTTTTTTCCTCCGCATTCTTAATGCCGCCTGACATCTCCGGGCCGTTTCCGCTCAGGAGATTCGTCAGTTCCTCAACGTCTCTTGTAAGAGCCGTATGCTCATCCGAGTTGGAGCGGAAGCGCCCGCCGTACCAGCGTTTTGATGCAAGCAGTTCCTTATTATGCTGGATGTCCGCTATATTGCTGTCCGTTAATTCTTTGAACTGCTCCGTCTTTGCGGCGGTAATCCCGGCCGTGAACGTCTCCATCTCGTTCCGGGCGTACTCTGCCGCTTTTTCCTTCGGGACCGGCGCATTAAAGTCGTCTGAAACGCCGCGAAGAGCTTTCTCCGTAGCATCGCTGACCTGCCTGGGCTTCCGGCCGTCTTCCGCAAGTGCGCTGAGCTCCTGGTTTTCCTTCCGGATCGAATCGGCAATATTCTTTGATTCAGCCGATATCGATCTGCTTACGGCGTTAAGATAATCTTCGAAATCTATGCCGGCATTCTTAACCTTATTCCAGGTCTCCTGAAAATTCTCGGGCCGCAGCTGATTTCCAAAACAATCCATCTGCGTCCTGAGCCGCCTGGCCGCCTGGTTGCTGTCACCGTCCTTCTCAAATCCGTATCCCAGCCGGACAGACTGCAGCTGGATCTCTTTGTAAGCATTGGCGTAACGCATGGCATCTTTTTCGTCTACGCCCTGGGAGACCAGAAAATCGACATTCCGGAAAATATTCTCGGCCTCCGTATCCCCGCGGCCGGCTCCTCCGCTCATGGCGAAATTCGCTGCCATACTCGCCTTCTTCAGTTCTTCCGGCAGCTTTCCGGGGTCCTGTGCAAACTCGCGGAATTTATAGTACTGTTCCCTGAATCTGGCGCTGGCCTGTTTCGTGCTCTCAGCGGCCTGACCGAGTTCCTCCTGCGCCTTTGCCTTATCGTCCGGATTTTCGGTCCGGGAGAGCTTACGCCGCGCCTTTTCCTCCGCAATAAGGCAGTCCATATGATCGAACCCTGCCATGGCACTGTCATAGAGGGGCGTTTTCTTAACCGCATCGGTAATCTCTTTATAGCTGTACTGGCTTCTCGGACTGTCCCACAGGCTGGGCTGTAAATCAATAGTCAGAGGGCGCATGGCAGGATCGTGAGATTCGCCGGTTTTCCTGTCCAGATCGGCAAAACTGATGCCGTTTGCGAAGCAGTCCGCCGCTATCATTCCGGAGCGCAGCTGCACCTCCGCAATAGGATTATCACCGGCTTCCTTTACCCTCTTATACTCTTTCTCCAGGATCGTATGGAGTTCCGACAGGGCAGGTCTGGCCTTCTTCAGCGCCTCCGGATCGATGCTCATCCTGCCTTCTCTCGGCTGCAGTCCTGCACTGAGGAGCTCAACGAGCGGGAGCTGCAGCTCCTGCAGCCGCTTCTCCGTCTGCGGAGACAGATCCGGGATATATGCGCCAAGGCCTCCTCCGCTCCTGTCTCCGCACAGGCTTATGAGTCCGGAAATCAAGGTTCCGTCAAGGTTTGTGACGGGACTGTCAAATGCCTTGTGCTCTATCTGCCCCGGCTTTTCCGTCATGGAAGTAAGCACTTCCGGCATAAAGCGCTTTGCCTTATCCGTCGCCTCCATCCCTTCCAGCTCCCCGACGATGCCCTGCATCTTCGGATCCCTGGGAGTACTGTACGTGGGCCCCAGAAGGTCATCCGGCTGAGCCGGCGGTGTGTAGACGCGCTTAGCCGCTTCACAGAGCTGTTCTCCTGCAGCGTTAAGATACTCATCAAGCGTGATGCCCTGTTCTTTCAGGCGCTGCATCGTGTCGGGAAGATTCGCGTCGTGAAGCGGCAGTGCAAGCGAGCTGTGAAGGTCCGCAAATTCCGCCGCCGCCTGAGGATCGGTAACAACCCCCTTCAGCTTTTTCTCCCTTTCTATGCCTTCCTGTACTTCCCGGCCGAGGCCGCGGATAAAATCTATTTTCCTGCAGGCACTGTTTGCCTCATCAAGACGGTATCCCGCATTCATGAAGTTCATGAAATCAGGGCTGTCCACGGGAAGGATCTCATTGGCTCCGGGCTCAGCCTGCTTGCTTTCCCCTTCCTGAATGAAGTTATTGACAGGCGACCCGGGATTCTGGTACACCATCTGCCCACCCTGGTTAAGGGTATAGGTATCCCTGAGCGCACGTGAAATCTCCTTCTCCGCCGCCGCGATGTAATGATCCAGTGTAAGGCCGTTCTCCTCCAGAGATTTCAGGGTGCCGGGCAGATTCTCCGGCCTTAAGGGTGCCGAAAGACGTTCAAAGAGCCCGGGAAAACGCTGCTCCGCTTCCCTGTTTGCAGCCTTCGTCTTGGGGTCCCTGAACGCTGATTCCGCAGCAGGCCCGATAGTATTGAACTGATGAATGCCGCGGCTAAACCTTGCCGCTTCATCAGCACTCATCCCCGCATCCAGCAGGGAGGACATGATCTTTGCACCGTCTGTTGCGTGCCCTAAATCCCGCCCTTTCCGGATATTTTCATAAATCGTGCTGTTGGTCGCCGGCACGGACAGAAACTTAATCTGACTGACCGTCTCCTTGGCGTTCGCCGAATCAAACCGGGGGTCATTGCCATACTCGCTCACCTTGGAGAGGTTATTCGCCAGGAAATGCGTACTCTCGGCGATCTTTGCATTCGCATCCGCAAGCTTCTGCTGAAGCTCCGCATTGTCCGGATCCTTTTGCAGCGCCTTTTCCGTCTGGACACGAATCAGCATGTTCTCCATCTGATCCAGTCCGGCGAAATGATTTTCCAGTAAAGGCGTGTTCCGGAGTTCCTCATTGACATCGTTCAGGAACTGGCTCCGCTCCGGTTCGTTCTCCGGCCAGCCGACTGTCGAAATGTCCATGCAAAGGGAACGAGTCGCGCCATATCCGATATAGGCAGGACCGTTATCGTGACTTACGAAGCTGCCAATCTCGTACCCCTCGTTAAACACATTTGTCTGAAACATCAACTCGCGCAGACTGATTTCCTGGAGCGGATAATTCTTCTTATCCAGCCTGGAATCGACCGATTTCAGGACGTCAGCGACCTGATTGACCCAGTTCGAGGCATTCTCCCGGACCTGAGGATCGTTCGGCTTCATATACATATCGTTAATAATGCTGCTTTTATCAAATTCCGCATGAAGTTCCTTCAGCTTCTTCGCTTCTTCTTCAAAACCGGCAGGCAGCATCCCGGCGAGATTTTTTCCGCTGTCGAAAATATTGGTTACAGCCTGCGCATCGAATCCCTCATAAGGCTTGTTCGAATAATCTAATCTGGGCATAGCCTGTTCTCCTCGGACAAAAGATAAACACGTTCAACACTTCGCGTTATTAATGTATTTTATTCATCTTAGCATTTTTTCCGCTTCACTTACATCAGTATATATGCCCGCTGCCTTAAGATTCCACGGCAGAACCGCAAAACGGT
>OMSM01000320.1 GCA_900313745.1 uncultured Lachnospiraceae bacterium | reverse complement strand
TCCTTGGCCTACATCCAAATAAGTGATGGAGAATGTCCCTGTTTCTGCGCCTAAGGAAGTGAGTGATGCAATTATGATTGTGAATAGCATGATGAAGAGAGTTACGGATATCTTCCTGATGAAGAAAGATTTCATTGCTTTTCCTCTTGAAAGATTAAACCTTATATAAATCATGGGATCATATCTCTTTAATATATAATAACACAAAATGTGAGGGATGAAGATATTGAACCGCTAATTAGGAATGTGACTCCTATGAGGGTTGCCTTTAGCTGTAAGGTATCTCACTATTGTGCTAAGGACTGCCAGCACCCCTGCAGCGCTGGACAATATGCCTTATTATCTGCCTATGATTATGGTATACTCTGCTAAACAGGCACAAAAGATGCGGTTCATGAGTAGCAAGGAGCGAAGCGGATTGCGAATGTCCGTTTTTTTATAATGCAGCTGCATCTGTTACTGAATGGAGGCGGGATTAATGATCAGACCCATCATGAGAGACATGTTCTTCCTCGGGCAGAAATCCGAGGAGGCTACAGACAAGGACCTTCCTGTCGGTCAGGACCTGCAGGATACGCTGAAGGCCAATCAGGAGCGCTGCGTCGGTATGGCCGCGAACATGATCGGCGTGAAGAAGCGGATCATCATCGTCAATCTGGGCCTCGTCAACGTGGTGATGTACAACCCGGTGATTGTCAGAAAGGACACACCCTACGAGGCGGAAGAGGGCTGCCTCTCCCTTGACGGCGTGCGCAAAACAACCCGGTATCAGAACATCGTTCTGGAATACCAGGACAGCAGCTGGAAGAAGCACAGCCAGAAATACTCCGGCTGGACGGCGCAGATCATTCAGCATGAGGTGGATCATCTGAACGGGATTATCATTTAATGCTGCTGGGAATCGACTACATAGAGAGACTGAATATTGCAGAAAGAGAAGGAGGCAATCACCATGAAAACAGTGATTCTGAACGCAAGCCCGAGGAAGAACTGGAATACGGCTCAGCTTATGCAGGAGGCAAAGCGGGGCGCGGAGGAAGCGGGTCACGAGGTGACCTGTGTGAATCTCTACGACCTCAAGTACACGGGATGTAAGAGCTGTCTCGGATGTAAGCGGAAGGGGATTGCGGAGCCCTGCAAGTGCTATATCAAGGACGAGCTGTCCCCGGTGCTGGAGGCAATTTATGAGGCGGACCATCTGATCATCGGCTCGCCGGTGTACTTCGGGCAGCCCACGGGACAGCTTCGCTGCGTGATCGAGCGGCTGTGCTTCCCGGCATTGTCCTACAACACCTACACCAGCACCTTAAAGGGCAAGGTGGATGTGTCGGTCTTCCTCACCATGAACGTACCGGAGGAGCGGTACGAGTCGGGCTACAAGGCTTCGATGGAGGCCTACTTCGGATTCCTGTCGCTCCTGAACGGAAAGACGGAGATCTTCCCGGTCTGCGACACGCTGCAGGCGAACGACTACTCGAAGTACGACATGGGAAGTTTCAGCGAGGAGCACAAGAAGGCGGTGCGGGAGAGCGAGTTCCCGAAGATGCTGCAGAAGGCTTATGAGACGGGGAAAGGGCTGTAACGGGATTAAATTGGCCTGACGGGCGTCACCCGGTCCTTCTCTGTAATGGGGCGGATCACCCTGCAGGGGCTTCCGGCGGCCACAACGCCGGCGGGAATGTCACGGGTCACCACGCTTCCTGCGCCGATGACACTGCCCTCACCGATGGTGACGCCGCCGCAGATGACGGCGTTGGCCCCGATCCAGACGTCCTTCTGGATGACCACGGGAGCGGAGGTGCCGATGCCCTGGGCTCTCTGCTCCGCGTCCATGGAGTGGCCCGCGCAGGCGATGCAGACCCCCGGCGCGATAAAGGCGTTTTCGTGGATGTGGACGGGAGAGGTGTCCAGGATCACTACGTTGTAGTTGATGACGGTGAGACCGTAGGTGTGGATGTTGAAGCCGTAGTCGCAGTGGAAGGACGGCTCAATGAAGGTCAGGGGGTGGCAGTCCCCGAAGAGCTCCTTCAGGATTTCCGCGCGGCGCTCTGCATCGTCCGGTCCGGTCTGGTTGTAGGCGTGGCAGAGGGCCTTCGCCTTTTTCTGAAGATCCTGGGGCATGTCAAAGTTGCTGGAGCTGTAGGGCTCGTTTTTCTGCATGATTTCGAATAGGGTCATGGGGTTCTCCTGGTGAAAGCAGGTTTTTGAGTTAAGAATGTTCAGCTTTCCGCACGTCTCACAGGACGCGCGTCTCATAAGACACGACACGTACTTTTAAAATACGCGTACCTTGAAAGGCGCGCCGCGGAGAGCTGCGTAAAGTAGTATAGAAAGTTTCGAGCCGCCTGTAAACCCGGCAGCGGAGAGGAGCAGACAATGGCAAAGGTGATCCTTCTGAACGGCAGTCCCCACCAGCACGGATGTACGGCGACGGCGCTGGAGGAGATGATCCGCGTGTTTGAGGCAGAGGGGGTCGAGACAGAGCTGATCCAGGTGGGTGTGAAGAGCATCCGCGGGTGCATTGCCTGCAACCGCTGTCAGGAGCTTGGCCACTGTGTCTTCGACGACCTGGTGAATGAGACGGCGCCGAAGTTTGAGGCGGCGGATGGCCTTGTGGTGGGAAGCCCGGTCTACTACGGCTCCCCGAACGGGACCATCATTTCCTTCATGGACCGTCTCTTCTACAGCGCGCCCTTTTCCAAGCACATGAAGGTGGGCGCCGCGGTGGTGAGCTGCCGGAGGGGCGGAAACACTGCGTCCTTCGACGTGCTGAACAAGTACTTCACCATCAGCAGCATGCCGGTGGCATCCTCCACCTACTGGAACCAGGTGCACGGATTTACCGCGGAGGATGTGAAGAAAGACCTGGAGGGTCTCCAGACGCTCCGAAACCTGGCGCGGAGCATGAGCTTCATGGTGAAGGCCTTCGCCGACGCGAAAGAGAAGGGCGGATACCCGGAACTCGAGGAGGGCGTGTTCACCAGCTTCCCGGACGGGAAGTAAACAGAGAGGAGCGTAAGCCGATTGGCCTACAGTGAACTCATCAAAAACTTTTCGCGGATCCGGGACTACATGCGGGAGTTCTTTGCCTTCGGCTTCCGCACCCGGACCGAGTACTCCTCGAAGAGCGCCCGGAGCTACGACAACGAGCGGCGGCGGATCGAGAGCTGGCTCGGCGGCTACATGGCCTTCCGCCGTACGGAGAGCGGGAAAAACGTGTTTCTCTCGGTGGACAGCCGGGACGTGCCGCAGAACCCGCTCTACAAGGCGTTTCAGGCGAAGAGCTTCACCGACAAGGACATTACCCTGTATTTCCTGATCCTGGATCTGCTCGCGGACAGGGCGGGAGATGACGTATCCTGTCTGCCTGGGAGAGGGCCGGCAGAGCACGGTCTCCCCTCAAATGAGGAGAAAGAAGCGGATCTCTCTGGTCTCTCTGCCGCTGAGCTCCACGACGCCATTTCGGAGACCTTCCTGGCCCCCCTGGATTCGGAGCTCGATTTTGACCTCTCCACCCTCCGGAAAAAGCTGAAGGAGTTCGAGGAGCTCGGACTCGTGAGGAGCCGGAAGTCCGGAAACCGCCTGCTCTACAGCCTTGTGTCTTCCCGGACTCTGGATTCTCTCTTGAAAACTGCTTTCGGCGACGCCATCGCCTTCTTTTCCGAGGAGGCGCCCCTCGGGGTCATCGGCAGCTATCTCGCCGCGCGGGAGCAGGA
>OMSM01000319.1 GCA_900313745.1 uncultured Lachnospiraceae bacterium | reverse complement strand
TTCCTGTCCGAGAAACGCAGATAATATACGGTGTATGTTCCGTCCGGGTCCGTGACTGCATACGCATCAAGCAGGGATTTCTCATCCACTTCACCAAGCGAGGATGCCTGATCCCGGACATCCGCCACCGCAATGCCGTTATCCTCACAGATCTTCCTGAACTCGTCGCCGGTCGCAATGAACTTCATCGCGCCGCAGCCGCCGAGGAAGGCGCAGATTATAAGAGCGGATATTACCGTGATGACTTCTTTTCTGCCCAACATCATCCGCACCTCCTTCCCGCCTCCGGGCGTGCCGCCCGGCGCTGCTTCCGATGCCTGGAACCTGCTTCTATTGTAACACCTGGCGCCCGTCCTGGCACGTCCAAGCTTATTAGTGCCCTTCGTCGATCGATGCGATAAGCTTTCTCGCACTCACAAGTTTTACGCAGAGTGAGAAAAGCCTTGTCGCGGTAATAAGGTCATCAAGGGGCGGATACGAGGGCGCGATGCGGATGTTGGAATCCCGGGGATCCCTGTGATACGGCCAGGTAGCGCCTGCTTCCGTCATCACCACTCCCGCCTTCTTCGCCATGTCGATAATCTCCCTCGCACATCCTGGCAGAGAGTCAAAACTGATGAAATACCCGCCCTTCGGTTTCGTCCATGATCCTATCCCGAGGCCCCCGAGATTCTCCTCCAGGATGTTCTCCACAGCCTCGAACTTGGGCCTGAGAATCTCCGCATGCTTGCGCATGTGCATTTTCATGTGGTCGATGTCCCCGAAGAACCGCACGTGCCTCAGCTGGTTCACCTTGTCATGCCCGATGGTCTGGTGCTTCAGCTGCGACCGGATATCCGCGAGGTTGTTCAGGGAGGTGGCAAGAGCGGAAATGCCGCTTCCGGGGAACGTAATCTTCGAGGTTGACGCGAACTTGTAGACCATATCGGGATTGCCGGCGCGCCTGCACTCCGAAAGGATCTCGATAAGGTAATCCTGGTCGTCGTCGTAGAGATGATGGATTCC
This sequence comes from uncultured Lachnospiraceae bacterium, assembly GCA_900313745.1. Lineage (GTDB taxonomy): Bacteria > Bacillota > Clostridia > Lachnospirales > Lachnospiraceae > CAG-791. Next base: position 2,630 of record OMSM01000319.1, on the reverse strand, counting down.
GTAGGCATTGTCCCAGAAGATGCGGAAATCCCTGGCGGCAGGCTTCAGCCTTGCGAAGCGCCGGACAGTATCGTCCGAGTAGGAGTATCCCTGGGGATTGGAATACTTTGGAACGCACCAGATGCCCTTTATTGCCTCGTCGGAGGATACCAGCGACTCCACTATGTCCATGTCCGGGCCGGTCGGGGTCATCGGCACGGGAATCATCTCTATGCCGAAATACTCCGTAATGCTGAAATGCCTGTCGTATCCGGGCACCGGGCAGAGGAATTTCACTTTGTCCAGCCTGCACCAGGGTGTTGACCCCATAACCCCGTGCGTCATTGCCCGGGACACCGTATCGTACATGATGTTCAGCGAGGAGTTGCCGTAGATGATGATCTCATCCGGGTTGTTCTCCATCATGCCCGCCATCAGCTTCTTGACCTCTGCTATTCCGTCAAGGACGCCGTAATTGCGGCAGTCCGTTCCGTCCTCGCAGGAGAGGTCAGCGTCGGAATTCAGCGCGTCCATGAGGCCCATGGACAGGTCAAGCTGCTCAAGGCACGGTTTTCCGCGGGACATGTTCAGGTTCAGCGCCATTCCCTGATAGCGGTGGTACTCCGCCCTGAGGCTGCGGACTTCCTGGGCCAGTTCGTCTCTGGTCATCTCTGCATAAGGTTTCATCGCGGTCCACGTCCTTCCCTGAAATCTGCGCTGCGGCCTCCCATATGGGAATGCCGCGGCAGGTATGATACTGCATTATAACATTCAGTATCCGTGTATACAATATTGCAGCAAAGCAAAGCGCAGGTTTTTATGCCTGCGCTTTGCCGGACTGCTGTACAGATAAACGATAGTAGAATAACCGGGCTTCACCGGTTCCCGGATCATTGATTCCCGTTCTTTGTTCTCTCCAGCGTACTGTAATCGAGCGTGTCAAGGTTGGTCTCAGTCGGCACATTATACCCGTTATGGCGCAGGATTACTCTGGCAATCATCTGTGCCAGCTTGCGCCTGGCCGCGGAGTTCAGGTGAATGCCGTCCTCAAGCCATTCCCAGTAATTCCCGCTCCAGATGCCCAGCCACTGGTAGGCATCGATGTAATCAATGCCGTATTCCTTCGCAACCCGGATCTCGGCGGCGACATATTCCGTCAGCGTACCATAACCCTTGTCGTATATATTCCCGTCACCGAGGTATCTCTCTCCCTCAAAGAACACCGCGTAGGCGGGCGTCACAAGTATATACTGCGCATTAGGATAATGATCCATGAGAAGCTTCACCGAGGAATTCAGTGAGCCTCCGTAGGTGTACTTGTCTTCAAGATAATCATTAGCTATCGGGCGCTCCTCCAGGAAATCGTTGATTCCGTACGCAATGATGAAAACATCGACCATATCCATGTTGCATGACTGGAAATTCTGGTATGCCTCTTCATTGCGGCTGAGATATCCCGGATCCACCTCTCCGACAGCCGCTCTGGAAAGCCCGTAGAGAGAGAAGGAGTCCCAGTTCTCCTCATAGAGGGAATCGCCCTTCCACATGGAAGCTGTAGAGCCGCCGACCGCACAGTTGAACACGTCCGCATGGCAGTATTTGCTGACCAGTGCGGAAATTCCGTCCGCACCGCGGTAATGATCAAACTGGCTGTCCCCGAATATACAGACCCTCAGCTCCGTCCCGTCCAGCGAGGTGACAACTCCCGGGCCGTCCTTGTAGATTCGGTCCCCGAACCGGTCATAACCGATAACATCGCCCGGTTCTGCCTCTTCTGCCGAAACAGTATCCTGTCCGTCTTCCGAAGTCTCTTCCTGGATATCCGAATCTCCTTCCGCCGTTTCTACAGCTTCCTCCTCCGACAGGCTTCCGGAGGGTTCTTCCGGGGACGTCCCTGCTTCATCTTCCCCGCTCTCCGGTTCCGCAGCATCTTCCGGCTCCCCGTTTTCGCTCACGGGAGACTCCCCGGCAGCCTCTGCCGAGGACTTTATTGCTTCAGCCTCTTTGCCCGTCTGCTCTTCCGCCTGTTCTTCCGTCTGTTCCTGTGCTTCCGGCACGCTTACTGTTTCCTGCTCCTGTGTTTCCGGCTCATTCGGCGCCGTCTGCACGCTTCGTGTCTCTCCGCACCCTGCAAGAAGTGTAAGAGACAGCACTGCTGAGAGTAAAAGTGCCGCAAGTTTTCTGCCTGTATTCTTCATTTATTCTCCTCCTCCCGGTTTTTGCCTGCCGTCGCCCGGCCTGGCCTTCACCGGCCGTCTCCTGTGCGCGTCAGCGTACTGTAATCAAGAGTATCCAGGTTCGTCTCCGTCGGAATATCATATCCGTTGCGGCGGAGGATGATGCGGGATATCATCTGCGCCATTCTGCGCCTGGCCTGTCCGTTGAAGTATACACCATCATCCAGATACTGCCAGTAGTTGTCTCCCGTAATTCCCATCCACCGATAGGAATCAATATAATCCGCTTCATGCAGCTCCGCGGTATGTATGGCGGCCATGACATACTCAATCATCGATCCGTAACTGTTCCTGTAGACATTCGTATCCCCAAGGTAATTGTCTCCATCAAAATATACCGCATAGGATGGGCTGATTACGATAATCTGCGCCCCGGGGTACTTTCTTTTCAGCAGCCCGACAGAATAATTCAGA
>OMSM01000317.1 GCA_900313745.1 uncultured Lachnospiraceae bacterium | reverse complement strand
GTCAGTGCGTCCGGTTTCTCCGCGACGGAGAGCGGCTCATCCAGGATATTGAACAGCTGATCGCAGACCGAGAATCCCATATAGCTGCTGTGCCAGAACTGATTCATCTGTCCCACCGGTTTGTAGCACTCGGGAACCAGGAACAGGACACTGAACAGTCCGGCGATATCCACCCGTCCCCTGGCTGCGCCGTAGGCGGCCACCGCCACGGAGACCGAAGTTCCGATTCGGGTCAGCAGCGTAATGACACTGGAGTCCATCAGCGACAGCGCAGTATTGCGGATCTGATGCCGGTAGAAAGTCCAGGCGTTCTCCGCCAGTTCCTTCCCCTTCTCCCCGCTGGCATTAAATGCCTTGAGGGTGCTCATCCCCTGCATGGTATCGATGTACTGCGCATTCAGGATCCCGTAATTCTTCCAGTAGAGTGTGCAGGAGCGCTGCGCGAAGGACCGGGATGCCAGCGGGGATCCGATGGACACCAGCACTCCGAACAGGACGATCAGCCCGGCAACGATATCCACTTGGGCAATATAGATTACGATGAACGAGACGGTCACGATACTGATGAGCACCTGAGGCAGGTAATTCACCAGATAGCTCTCCAGTGCTTCCACTCCGTCCGTGATCAGGGACTGGACGGTCCCGCTTCTCTTCACGGACTGATATTTGGGTCCCAGCTTCATCAGCTTTGCCAGAAGGTCACGCCGGATGGAGCCTTTTACGCGGGCGGACATCACTTTGGTATACGTCTCATTGAGTTTGGACATCCATGCTTTCACAAGGATCGCCAGAAGTGCCGCCGCAATGTAAAGAAGGATGACTTTGATGCTTTCATAGTTGAATACCGCATTAACGCATCGTGCCAGCGCGAAGGCCTCCGCAACACTGGCAGCCGTCATGGTCAGAAGGATGACGATCTTCGTGACAGTTTCCTTCCGTATGTATTTCAGAAAGCTTGCAAGCCTGATATATAAGGACAATTTCTTCCCTCCCGTATGCCGCCGGCCGTTTCATGACCGTCGGCGCTGTTCTTATTGTTCCGCGTATAGCGGTCTATCCGTACGGATTAAAGCACCTTATGCCGTGAGCCGAGGACAGCTCCGTGATCTCCGGAACCTCACTGGCACATCGTTCGGTGCATCGTTCACATCGATTGCAGTACGGGCAGCCGGCGTCGGAAACATCCAGTGCAGACGTCTCTTCTTCCACCGTTTCCTCCTGCTCATATCCTATATTCAGAAGCCGCTTGGAATAGGGATGGCAGACTTTATCCATCTCATTGATATCCCGGATGTATTCCATGATCATCCCTGCGTACATGACATAGATCTCATCGGAAATATAGTAGACAGCCTCCAGGTCATGGGAGATCAGAAGGAAGGAGATACCGGTGCTCTTCTTTAAATCCGACAGAAGATTGAGGATCTGTGCCTGTACCGAAACATCCAGACTGCTGAGAGGCTCGTCCAGGACGATATAATCCGGGTCGCTGGCAAGGGCTCTCGCAATGGCGATCCTCTGCAGCTGGCCTCCGCTGAACTGATTGGGATACTTCTGCAGGTCGGATTCATGCAGGGCCACCGTACGGATCAGTTCCCGTACCCGGTCATCCCATTTTTCGTAATCCACGATGGCAAAGTTGCGGATCGGTTCCTTGATGATCTCCGCCGCCGTCATCCTCGGGTCCACGGCACTGAGATAGTCCTGAAACACGATCTGGATCCGATGCTTCAGGTCCCGGTCCCGCCGGACACTTCGGCTGTAGATATCTTTGCCGTCCAGGGTTATCGTTCCGCTGTCCGGACGGAGCAGTCCGCATGCCATCCGGCCGAGGGTGCTCTTTCCGCAGCCGCTCTCTCCCACCAGACCGATGCATTTTCCCTCCGGGACTTCGACGGAAAGCTCCCTTACCGCCTGAACCTCACGCCGGTGGAACATCCGTTTTGTTTTAAAAGTCTTATTGACATTTTCTACTCGTAACATCACTCAATCTCCCCGCACCGGCAGCATCTTACGGTATGCCGGTCGTCCAATTTCACTGGTCCCATATCATATTGTTCGCACGCCTCCGTCCGGTAGGGACACCGTCCGAGGAAGAGACAGCCTTCCTGGCAGTTTCTCTCCTTCAG
>OMSM01000394.1 GCA_900313745.1 uncultured Lachnospiraceae bacterium | reverse complement strand
GCGACGCGGTCAATGAAGCCGCTCGGCGCAAAGCCGCTGTTCTGGTATCCCAGCCTTCCCCTGTCCTGAATCGTAGTTCTGGGGCCGGGAAATACAACATGCATTGCCATCGCTCCGTCACCCCTCCCTTATCCACTGATACTCGTAAGTTTTGTCCTCAACCTGCTCCCTTATCTGGTAGAACTGCTCCTCCGTGACCGGGACGAAGCGGATGAACTCCCCCGGCTCATAGAGTATGGGCTTCTCCCTCTCATTGTCGTAGAGGTCGAGCGGCGTCCTTCCGATGATCTGCCATCCCCCGGGGGAAACCAGGGGATAAATCCCCGTCTGGTTGCCCGCGATTCCGACGGAGCCTTTCTCCAGACGCTCCCTCGGATCCTTCAGCCTTGGCGTGCTGATGGAGGGATCCATTCCGCCGAGGTAGACGAACCCCGGCATGAAGCCCAGCATGTAGATCAGGTAATCCACGCCGGAGTGCCTTTTTATGACCTCCTGCTCCGTGAGGCCGTTGTGCTCGCAGACCGTCTTCAGATCCGGGCCGAAATCACGCCCGTAGCAGACCGGAATAAGGATGGTTCTCTTCGCCATCCTCTCTCCCTCGGGATCCATGTCCGACAGCTCCCGGGCGATCTTCTCCCTGAGCTCGTCATACCCCACCTCCAGCGGGCGGTAATGCACCATCAGCGTGGCGTAGGTCTGGACATACTCGGTGACCCCTTCGATGTTCTTCTGCGCAAGGTGCCTCCTTGCGATCCTCACGATTCTGCTGGTCTCCGGATCAATTTCGTTTCCGAAGATGATCGTAAGGGCGGAATCCCCTACCGGAAGTATTCTGTAGTCCATGCAGTGTTCCTCTGCCGCTCCCGGCATATCTCCTCCTTCCGGAAGAGTCTGCGCGGAACGGCTGAATTTCCGACTCAAGTAACGACCATGACCCGCTGCACTTATGCCGCGGGTCATGGAAATCAAACCAAAACTTATCAGTAAAGCAGTCCGCAGTCCGGCATTAAAGATGTTCCAATGTCATGTAAACTGTGGGCTTATCCGAAACGCCCTGCTGAGTTTTTAAGCCGAAAGCAGTTTCTGAAGGCCGGTGAAGAAGGCTCTCATGTTCCTGGCCGCGATGAAAACGAAGATCGCGATAACGATAATCACGAGAACGTTGAACCAGGTCTTGTTCTTGTATTCCTTCATGATCGCGCTGTCGTTCGCAACGATCAGAAGAAGGATGCCGGTGATGGGAAGCAGCAGCGCATTGGCAGCCTGTGCGAAGAGGATGATCTCCGTAGGGCTTGCGCCAAGTACGCACGTAGCGAACATACCGAACGCAAGAACAATGATCCAGAAAACCTTGAACTTCGTTTCCTTCATGTCCTCGCCCCATCCGAGGATGCCGGAGGAAGCGAACGCCGCCGCCAGAGGAGCGGTAAGGGTGCTGGTGATACCTGCCGCGAAAAGGCCGATGCCGAAAATCACGGTTGCCCAGCTGCCCAGAAGAGGAGTCAGCGCTATGGCCATGTCCGCACCGGAAGCGATGGTGCCGCCGGTCGCATGAATGGTCGCCGCCGCGCAGACGATGATCGCCATGGAGATCACGCCGCCGAGGCCGATGGAAATAATCGAGTCAAATCTGGAATTGCCGAGGGCGTCTTCCTTGTCATCGTTGTGTCCCCACTTCGTGGAAGCGGAGGCAGCGTGGAGGTAGATGTTATAGGGAACAACCGTTGTGCCCATAAGTGCCGCGACCGTCATCCAGTCACCGCCGTCCGGCACCTTGAATCCGAACATTCCCTTGAATACCGCACCCCAGTCGGGCTTCGCGGCAAACGCGCAGATTAAGAAGATCACGCCCATCAGGACGACCAGTGCGGTAAGGATGTTCTCCACGCGCTGGTAGCTTCCGGAATAAAGAAGGAAGAAGGCGATGATACCGAAGATCAGCGCAAGGATGATCTTTGCGGTCTGGTTGTTGGCTGCCGGGACGGCCGCCTGGATACCTAACACCGATCCGGTGAGGTTTCCGGTCTCATAGGCGATGTTGCCGATAAAAACAGCGGCGATGACCAGGATCGCGATCAGGATTCTCGCGCCCTTGCTGGTGAACTTCTCGCGCAGGGCCTCGCCGAGTCCCATTCCCGATACAATGCCCAGGCGTGCGGCCATGGACTGCATGATGATAACCGAAATGACTGACAGAAGCATTGCCCACAGAAGTGTGTACCCTGCGGTGGCTCCGGAGATGGAACAGCTCGTAACTGTCCCGGGTCCGATGAATGCAGCTGCGACTAACGCTCCAGGTCCGACATTTTTGATACGTGTAGCTAATTTGCTCATTGTGTCCTCCCTCCGGAAAATAGATTTGCTT
>OMSM01000315.1 GCA_900313745.1 uncultured Lachnospiraceae bacterium | reverse complement strand
CCGTACACATAGGGATTCCCTACGAACTGACATGCGTAATTCGCCACATCCTGGCCTGTCTTGCCCGACGGGGACGCGTATGTCCTCTGGGAAGACGATGAAGACGAGGAAGTCGAAGAACTGCTCTGAGAGGAGGTGCTCTCCGAGGTCTGGGAAGACGAGCTGTCCTGCCCTGCCGTTCCGCCGTCCTGGGCGCTCTCCTGGGTGCCGTTCGCCGCGTTTGCCGCAGCCTCTGCAGCCTTCCTTGCCTCCTCTTCGGCCCTGCGTCTTGCCTCTTCCTCCTGGCGTCTTCTCTCCTCCGCAGCTCTTGCCTCAGCCTCCTGAGCCGCCGCAATCGCGGCCGTCTGCTGCTGCACCTGGGTTCTCAGCCTCCGGGCCTCCTCCCTCGCGTTCGCGATACGGGTCTCATAGTCGTCATACGTCGCCTGCAGGCTGTCCATCTTTGACTGAAGTGCCTGGCGCTCCTCCTCGAGGCCTTCCTTCGAGGCTTCCTGCTCCGCCTGCACGTCCTCCAGCGCCACCTGTGCGGTGGCCGTCGCCTGCTTGGCTTCTGTGTACTGTTGAAGAAGCCGCTGGTCGTACTCGTAGAGCTTCTCGATATACTCGTTCTTGTTGAGCGCATCACCAAGCGACGACGAGGTCAGGAGGATCTGCATGTAGGTGATGTCGCCCTGCTCGTACATGTACTGGATGCGCTTCTTCATCGCGGCATACTGCTCCTGCTCCAGGGCGTAGGCCGCGTCATACTCCGCCTGCTTGACGGCAATCTCCGTCTCGGTGCGGGCAATCTGATCCTCAAGGATCTGGATACTTGCAAGGTTCTGCACGAGGCTTAACTCCGCCGCTTCCATCTCCTCAGCCACAACCTCCTGCTGACCCTCGAGGGAGGATGCCGCAGCATTGGCGCTGTTTAACTGGCTCTGAGTCTCGTCCCGCTGCTGCTGGAGCTCCTGTGAGGTTACGGCGGAAACGGGAAGCACAGTATGTGCGGCAACGGCCAGCGCCATAAGCAGTGCGCTGATCCCCGCGGTTATTGTATGAAAAGTCCTGCTGCGTCGTGGCAAAGGCCTGTCCTCCGATAGGAAACTGCCCGGACGGTCACCGGGCAGAAATATTACGAAATCATTACAAATCAATTGTACCACATCGCCGGCTGCAGGTTTAGCCCTCCGGCTATAGTCAGAATTCGGGCCCGGCCGCCTGCAGGAGACCGGGCCCGAAGATCGGAAGCTTATTTGATTTACAGTTCACAGGTGCCGACCGTCCTCGGGAACGGGAGCACATCGCGAATGTTGCCCATACCGGTCAGATACATCACACAGCGCTCGAATCCGAGGCCGAACCCGGAGTGCCGCACCGACCCGTACTTCCTGAGGTCAAGGTAGAACTGGTAGTCCTCCTTGCTCATCCCGAGCTCGTCCATTCTCGCGGAGAGCTTCTCCAGGTCGTCCTCGCGCTGGCTTCCTCCGATGATCTCGCCGATGCCGGGTACCAGGCAGTCCATTGCCGCCACGGTCTTCCCGTCCTCGTTGAGCTTCATGTAGAAGGCCTTGATCTCCTTCGGATAATCCGTGACGAAGACGGGACGTTTGAAGATCTCCTCCGTCAGATAGCGCTCGTGCTCGGTCTGCAGGTCGCAGCCCCAGTACACCTTGAAGTCGAACTTGTCGTTGTGCTCCTTAAGAAGCTCAATGGCATCGGTATAGGTCACGCGGCCGAAATCCGAGCCGGCCACATGCTCCAGGCGTTCGATCAGGCCCTTATCGACAAAACTGTTGAAGAACTCCATCTCCTCCGGGCAGCGCTCGAAGACAAACCGGATAATGTACTTGATCATCGCCTCGGCGATTTCCATGTTGTCCTCGAGATCCGTGAACGCCATCTCGGGCTCAATCATCCAGAACTCCGCGGCGTGCCTGGTGGTGTTGGACTTCTCCGCGCGGAAGGTAGGACCGAAGGTGTAGATGTCGCGGAAGGCCATGGCATAGGTCTCGCCGTTCAGCTGTCCGCTGACCGTAAGGTTCGTGGACTTTCCGAAGAAGTCCTCCGCATAATCCACCGCCCCGTCCTCCGTCTGAGGCACTGCGGCAAGCGGCAGGGTGGTCACCTGGAACATCTCGCCCGCGCCCTCGGCGTCGGAGGCAGTGATGATCGGAGTATGCACATAGACAAAGCCCTGCTCCTGGAAGAAGGAATGGATCGCATAGGCGATCACCGAGCGGACGCGGAACACCGCCTGGAAGGTATTGGTCCTCGCTCTGAGGTGCGGAATGGTTCTCAGGTATTCCAGCGTGTGGCGCTTCTTCTGCAGCGGATAATCCGCCGTGGAGAAACCCTCCACCGCGATCTCCTCCGCCTGCATCTCAAAGGGCTGCTTCGCTTCGGGCGTCGCGACAATCTTGCCTTTCGCGATGACAGATCCGCCGATGTTCAGTTTTGCAACATCCGCGAAGTTCTCCAGCGCGTCGGTGTACACGATCTGAAGCTGCATGAACGAGGAGCCGTCGGCGATGGTGAGGAAGCCGAGGCTCTTGGAATCGCGGTTGGAGCGGATCCACCCGCCGACGGTTACCGTCTTCTGGTCATATGCGGCCACATCCGCCCGGATCTCTCTTACTGTCGTCAGCTCTGTTCTCATTCGCCTGCTCCCTCTGAATCTTCCGCCGCCTCCTCAGAGGCCTCGTCCGCTTCCGCCTCCGCGTCCTCCGCAGCAGAGTCATCCGCTGCTGCCGCGGGAGCTTCCTCCTTCGCGGGCTCGGTCACGACGGCATGGCCCGCAAGGTACTCCAGCACCTTGTCCGCCATCATGGATTCCTTGTACTCGTTGGTGTCATTTTCCTTCTTGAAGTCCTCGAGGCTTGTGTAGCCCTGGCCGGCTGCGACCGTGGAGAGATAAGTCTTGAACTCCCTGTTGGAGACGTTGAGTTTTTCCTTATCCGCGATCGCCTGAAGGATGATGAAGAATTTCGCGGTCTCCGTTGCCTGCTCCCTCAGGACCTCCATGTACTCCTCGGGCATCTCGTTGGTGTATTCCGGCACCGCAGCTTCTGCCTCCGCGCTGTCCGCAGCGGCCTCGTCAGCTTCAGCTGACGAT
>OMSM01000150.1 GCA_900313745.1 uncultured Lachnospiraceae bacterium | reverse complement strand
GGACAGAACCCGGAAGGCCCGCCGGCGAAAGGCAGTTAAATGGCGAAGAAATCCGCTGCAGCAACGAACAAGGCCCGCTACGAGCAGATCGCCGAGGAACTTGCAGCCCCGATCACCGAAGAGGCGGGAGTGTATATCTACGACGTCGATTATCACAAGGAGGGAGAGGATTTTCTCCTCTGTGTCTACATTGATAAGGAAGGCGGCGTGACGATAGACGACTGCGAGACGGTGAGCCGGGCGCTGTCCGACGTGCTGGACGAGAAGGATCCGATCCCTGACGCATACACGCTTATTGTATCGAGCCCGGGACTCGGAAGAACCCTCATCAAAGACCGCCATTTCGCGAACAGCATCGGCGAAGAGACAGAGATCAAGCTGTACAAGCCGCTGGAAGGCACGAAGCAGAAGGAATTTGTCGGAATACTGGTGGATGGGGACAGCAATGCGGTCACCATCGAGACCGAAGAGGGAGAGCGGATGGTCTTCCCGAGGAAGGACATCGCTGTAGCCCGCCTGACCATCGATTTCTGACGTAGCGCTTTCCGTAACAAGAAAATGGAGAAGAACCATGAGCAATGATTTAAAAGAGGCAATGCGTGCCCTGGAAAAGGAAAAGAACATAAGCAGTGACGTTCTTTTCGAAGCCATCGAGAATGCGCTTATGTCCGCGTGCCGCAATCAGTTCGGCCGCACAGACAACATCACGGTCGAGATTGACCGCGAAAATTTCGGCTATCAGGTCTATGCGACGAAGGAGGTCGTGGAGACCGAGGACGACGTGATGGATCCGCTTCTCGAGATTGCTCTTGACAAGGCGCAGAAGATCGATCCGGACGCACAGGTCGGCCATCTTGTGAAGGATCCGATCGATTCCAAGACTCTTGGCCGCATTTCCACGGCGAACGCCAAGAACGTCATCACCCAGAAGATCCGCGAGGAGGAGCGCAGCGCGGTTTACAACTATTACTACGCTCTTCAGAAGGATATCGTGACCGGCATTATCCAGCGCCGCATCGGCAACAACTTCAGCGTGAATCTGGGCCGCGCCGACGGACTTCTCCCGGAGAACGAGCAGGTCCCCAGTGAGCACTTAAGGCCCACGGACCGCGTTAAGGTATATATTGTCGAGGTGCGCAGCACCCAGAAAGATTCCAAGGTGCCCGGCGTTCCGCGCATTCTTGTTTCCCGCACACACCCCGAGCTGGTCAAGCGTCTCTTCGAGCAGGAGGTCGCCGAGATCCGCGACGGCACGGTCGAGATCATGAGCATCGCCCGTGAGGCCGGAAGCCGCACCAAGATCGCGGTGTGGTCCAACAACCCCAATGTGGATCCCGTCGGCGCCTGCGTCGGCGTCAACGGCACCCGCGTGAACAACATTGTTGATGAGCTGCGCGGCGAGAAGATCGACATCGTCAACTGGGACGAGAATCCCGGCAACTTCATCCAGAACGCGCTGTCTCCTGCGCGCATCGTCGCGGTCTACGCGGATCCCGATGCCCGCACGGCCAAGGTCGTCGTTCCGGATTACCAGCTCTCGCTCGCCATCGGCCGCGAGGGCCAGAACGCGCGTCTTGCCGCAAAACTGACGAACTACAAGATCGATATCAAGAGCGAGACCCAGGCGAAGGACACCCCCGGCTTCCGTATGGAGGACTATATGGACAGCGAGGGCTACGAGGAGACCGACGGCTACTACGACGAGAACGGCGAGTTCATCCCGCTCAGCGAGGGCCAGGTCTACTACGATGAGAACGGCAATCCCATCGAATATGTGGATGAGAACGGCAATCCCATCGAGTACGTGGACGAGAACGGCAACCCCATCGAATATGTGGATGAGGACGGCAATCCGATCGAGTATGTGGACGAGAACGGCAACCCCATTGAGTACGTCGACGAGGACGGCAATCCCATCGAGTATGTGGATGAGGACGGCAATCCGGTGAATATCGACGGCACCGATGCGGAATAAACCGGAGAATACAGCTGTCCGATTTATGGAGTGAGGAGAGCAATGCCCAGGAAGATACCGATGCGCCAGTGCGTCGGATGCGGGGAGAGCAGACCGAAGAAGGAGCTGATCCGCATCGTGTGCAATAAGGAAGGGGAGATCCGCGTGGATGTCACCGGAAGGATGCAGGGGCGCGGGGCATATATCTGCCCAAGGCAGGAGTGCCTGAACAAAGCGGCGAAGAGAAGCGCGCTTAACCGCGCGTTCGAGCGCCCGGTGGATCCGGCGGTATTTGAGGCGCTGAAAGAGGAGCTGTCGAAGCTGGAAGCTCCCCCGGAAGCCGGGAGATAAGATGCAGGACAGAGTTTTATCCATGCTTGGGCTCGCTGCGCACGCGGGGGCTGTGGACAGCGGCGGATTCGCCGTGGAGAAGGCAGTGAAAAGCATGAAGGCGGAGCTGGTGATCCTCTCCGCGGACGCGCAGAAGAACACGGTGAAGCAGTTCACCAATATGTGTGAGTTTTACAAGGTGCCGCTTCGGTACTACGGCACCAAAGATTCGCTCGGCCATGCGATCGGCCGCGGGGAGCGCTCCTCCGTCGCGGTGAAAAATAAAGGATTCGCCGGGAGTTTGCTTAAACTCCTGGACAGCGATCCGGCAAACGGCGGAAATCGTGCAGATGAGAGAGGTAGGAATGGCGAAGACGAAAATCAGTGAATTAGAGAAGCAGTTAGGCAGGGATCGGAAGGAGATCATCGCTTTTCTGAACGAGCAGGGCATTGAGGCCAAGACCGCGAGTTCCAGCGTTGATGACGATGCTGTCGCACTGGTTTCCAGGCATTTTGCCTCCGGCAGGGCCGTCTCTGCACCGAAGAAGCCGGAAGCAGCAGCGGAACAGGCGGCAAAGAGTGATACACATTCCGGGGGGAAGATAGTGAAGGAAGATACACCGAAGACGGAAAACACGGAGAGGAACAACGCGGAGAAGGCAAAACCCGCGGGTGAGGCGAAGCCTGTAACCAAAACTGTTCAGCGGGTGGTGATCACGGGCGGACAGGGACGTCCGCAGGTGATTCAGCGCCCTGCCGGGGATGCGCCAAAGAAGAAAAAGGTTATTATCGTGACGGCCAACGGCCAGAGCGCGGGCAACAATTACACCGGCGGCCAGCCCAGGACTTCCCAGGGGGGCAGAAACGCCCAGCCTGCGCAGAGAAGCGCCGGGCCGAACCGGGGTACCCAGGACCGCGGCGGCAGGGGAGGCACGTTCAGCGTCGCCCCCGCGCACAGGATTATCAAGCCCAAGACCGCGCCTACCCAGATGGAAGTGGACTATCACAAGCCGGAACCCCAGCCCAGGGTCAGGCCAGCGGCCGCTCCTGTGCCTGAGGTGAAGGAAGCTGCCGCTGCTCCCGGGGAAGTGAAGGAAGAGATCCTGGAGACGGCTGCTCCCGAGGTTAAGGAGAGCGTCAAGCCGGAAGCGGAAGCTGCTGTGAGCGCTCCTGCCGCGGAGGTTAGTGCCGCGGAGAAGCCCGCTCCCGAGGCCGCTGCGGAGAAGGCGGAAGAGAAGCCTGCGGAGACCGCAGCGCCTGCAAAGGAGGAGGCTCCCGCTCAGGCGGAAGCGCCTGCCGTGAAGGCGGAGCCCGCGGAAGCCGCGGCGCCGGTAAAGGAAGCAAAGGAAACTGCCGGTGAGGTGCCTGCGCGCAGGGAAGCGCCCGCTGCCAGAGACGGCGGCGCAAGGGATGGCGCGAACAAACCGGCGCAGGGCCAGGCAAGAGGCGGCCAGGCGAGGCCGGTCAGGAAAGTCACGCCGATCTCTCCCGAGGAGATCGCCCGCAGGGCGGCGAATGCCGCTGCCAGAAACGGCAATGCCGGACGGCCGAATATCATCAGAAATGACAATAACAACCGCGGCGCGCGCCAGGGCGGGTACAGCTCTGACCGCACCGGCGGAAGAGGCGGATTCGGGACCCAGGGCGGAAGACCCGGCCAGGGCACGGCTCCGCGCACCGGATTCCAGGGCCAGGGCGGCCAGCGGACCGGCGGCGGGGCTGCAAGCCAGGGCGCGCAGGGCTTCAGAGGCGGCCAGAATGCCGGAGGACCCGGCAGGCGTCCCGCAGGCGCGGGCAGACCGGGAGCAGCTCCGGCAGCCCCTGCCTTCGGCCAGGGCAATGACGCCAAGGGAAGAGGCGGAAACCGCCGCGGCCAGAATGCGGGAAGAGACCGCAGGAACGGCCGTGACAGCATGTACACCGACGGCGTCCAGAACAACAAGAACCGCGCCGGAAGGTTTATCCGCCCGGAGAAGAAGGAAGAGGTCGTTGAGGAGCAGATCAAGACGATCACCGTCCCCGAGAAGATTATTCTCCGCGACCT
>OMSM01000504.1 GCA_900313745.1 uncultured Lachnospiraceae bacterium | reverse complement strand
TCCATGACGCGCGTGATATAGTCGTCATACTCAGAGGGATCGACAATACCGTGCTCTCTCACTGCTTCGCCGATAATCTCGCCGACGGGAAGCCGGGGGGACAGAGAGGAATAAGGATCCTGGAAAACCAGCTGCATCCTTGGGCGGAGTTTTCTCAGTTCCTCCTTGCTCAGGGCAAATACATCCTGTCCGTCGAAGATCACGTCCCCGTCCGTCTTGTCCTGAAGACGCAGGATGGTGCGCCCGCAGGTGGACTTGCCGCATCCCGATTCGCCGACAAGCCCCATGGTCTTGCCTCGCTTAATGCTGAAGGATACGCCGTCAACAGCCTTGACGTTTCCGATCGTCCGCTTAAAGAAACTGGATTTGATCGGGAACCATTTGCGCAGGTTCCTGACCTCCAGAATATTGTCATTACCTGATGCCGCAGGCATACCCTGCGCATTAACGATCTCTGCCATTACAGCTCCTCCACATTCACGGACTTGGGATATCCGAGATTCTCGCCTTCATCGTAATAGCGATAGCAGGAAACAATGTGCGTATCGCTGATCTTCATCTCCGGAGGATAATGCCCGCTGCAACGGTCACAGCGCATCTCACAGCGGTCCCGGAAATAGCAGTAATCGGGCATATGCACCGGATTGGGCACGTTGCCGGGAATGTTGTAGAGCTGTTCGACCTTCTTGCCCACAACAGGCTTGGACTTCATCAGTCCGATGGTGTACGGATGCCTGGGATCATGGAAAATCTCGTCCGCAGTGCCCTTCTCAATGATGCGTCCCGCATACATGACCACCACATAATCCGCCATGCCGGCCACCACGCCGAGATCATGGGTGATCAGCATAATCGAGGAGTTCAGCTTGTCCTTCAGGTTCTGCAGCAGATCAAGGATCTGCGCCTGGATTGTCACATCAAGAGCGGTCGTCGGCTCATCCGCGATGATAAGCGTCGGATTGCAGGCAAGTGCGATGGCGATGCAGATGCGCTGCCGCATGCCGCCGGAGAGCTCATGAGGATACATCTCATAGACGCCTTCCTTATTGGCGATGCCAACCAGATCGAGCATCTCGATGGTCCTGGCCTTTACGTCCTGATCCGACATATCCGGATTGTGCAGCTTGATCACCTCGTCGACCTGGGCTCCGATCCGGAAGACCGGGTTCAGGCTGGTCATCGGCTCCTGGAAAATCATGGATATCTCGTTTCCGCGGATTTTCTCCATCACCGAATTCGGTGCCTTGACGATGTTGACAGCCGTTCCGTCGCCTTTGTTAAACCGGATTTCGCCGCCTACCGTCTGCCCGGAAGGTCTCTGAAGCAGCTGCATCAGGGACAGGCTGGTTACGCTCTTGCCGCAGCCCGACTCGCCGACGACGCCGACTGTTGAATGCTTCGGAATATTGAAATTAACACCGTCAACCGCGCGAACGGTTCCGACATCGGTGAAGAAATACGTGCAAACGTTGTCGAATTCAACAACGTTGTTCTCATCCTTCATAACGGTGGTGTAGAGGGCCGGATCCCTGCCTGCGTCCTCTCTTTCCTTCTCGAGCTTCCGGGTGAGCTTGCGGTTGAACTTGGTGATCTTCCTGGACTCCTTGCCGGATATATATGATGTTTTCTTAGATTTATCTGCCATGGGTCAGCCCCTTAATATGAATCAAAACTCAACGACATCTGAATGCAGCGCATTAGCCTTTCGACTTGGGGTCGTACGCATCCCGGAGACCGTCGCCGACGAAGTTGAAGGCGATGACCGTAACGCAGATGAGCAGGCCGACAGGAATCCAGATGTGCGCGTAATGCGCCATCGCCGAAGCGGAGGAAACCGAGTTGATGATTGTTCCCCAGGTTGCCAGCGGGTGCTTCACTCCCAGACCGAGGAAGGAAAGCGTAGACTCTGTAAGAATAACTCCGCCCATTCCCATAGTCGCGGTAACAATAAGCTGAGGCATGACATTCGGAACCAGGTGCCGGAAGATGCGGTCCTTAACCCGGATACCCGTAGCCTCCGCTGCCACCATGAACTCCTGCTCCCTGAGGGAGAGGATCTGGCCGCGGACCAGCCTGGCGACACCGGCCCATCCCATGATGCCAAGGGCTGCCATCATAATCATCAGGCGGATGTAGGTATCCATTCTCATGGCATCCATCATGGCGCCAAGGATAATCATGATCGGCATGGAAGGCAGACAGTAGAAAATATCCACCAGACGCATGATCAGCATGTCCACCCAGCCGCCGTAGAATCCTGCCAGACCGCCCATTATCACTCCGATGAAGAGCTCCAGGAAGACAACGACAAAACCGACCATCAGTGAAATGCGGCCGCCGTACATGATACGCGCCATAACGTCGAATCCGTCGCCGTCCGTCCCGAGGATATGTTTCGATGAGGGCGAGGAGAACATATCAATGATGTAGTTGATCTGATCGCAGTTAATGACGTACTCGCCGGTATCCCGCTGAGTGATTTTCATCTCGGTCTCGTTATAGACCAGGCTGCCGTCCTCATTCCGGGTATAGGATCCGTCCTCATTCTGCTGAGGAAGTTCATGGACCAGGATGCCGCTCTTCACGCCGTTTTCCTGCATCTCCTCAATCTTGGCTGATATAGCCTTCTTAAGGTTATACTCCATGGTGTCCTCACCGGTATATCTGCGCACGGCGAAGGGAGTAAACTCGGCATAAGCAGACCCGTCCGCATCGTAGATTTCCAGCACGCCTTCCTCTCCGGCTATGGTGTAATTCTTTCCTTCATAGCTGAACTTCCCGTCCTCGCCGGATGCCAGCAGCGCCGCGACGCGGAATTCATTGCTGACCTTCTGCCCGCTCTCGCGTGTGTCCAGCGTATAGCAGGTATAGATCTTCTCATCCTTGTCGGCGATGATTTCGTAGACGTCATAGCGCTGTCCCTGCCGGTTGATGAGGTAGTCCGCTCCGTCATACTCGAAGGAAGCGCTGTTTCCGACAGCATCCTCCAGTACCTGTTCGAAGCCTTTATCCATTACCTTGCCGGTATAGCTCACGCCGGAAAGCTCGGAAGTGATCTCATAGCTCTTCGCCGCACCTCTGGTAAAGGAATACTCCACTCCGTTGTACGTAAAACTGCCGCTCTTGCCGGAGATGTTCTCCTGGGCAGCTTCGTCCAGGCCTTCCACTGCCGCGGCCTGGTATTCAATACTCTTTGTGATCTGGCTGTAGGTACCGACCACAACCGTGCCGCTGCCGGTGGAACATACAGGAACCGCTTCACCCGAGGAAAGGATGTACACATCTTCCCCATATCTGCGGATGCGGTAGCCGCCGTTCTCGCCCAGCACCAGCAGAGTGTCCAGTCCCTCGGCGATCATCTTCTTGATATTGCTGTTCATCGAGTTGACAACCGGCCGCTCGGCTGTGACCTCATCCGCGATATCGTACCCGTTGAAGGCCGTGTTCTGTTTTGCCAGGGCGTAATTGACGTTCTGCTTGTCGTACGTGTAGAAAATCTGTTTCTGTCCGTAAGGATAGAAAAGAGGTCCTAAGAAAGAGAAGACAAACATGGAAATCAGCAGTATGGATCCGAAAACCGCCAGGCGGTTCCGGATGAATCTCTTAAAAACCTGTCTTCCGGGCGAGAGCACCTTGACGCGGCTGACATCGTCGAGCGCGACTTCCTTCTCCCCGCTCTCCTGCCCTTCTTCGGCTTTCTTCGCTGCCAGCGCGGCCTCTCTTCTCTTCAGTTCTTCGTTTAGATCGTAGGTTGCCATGTTTTTATCCTATCCGCGGATCATCCCAGGACAATCCGTTTAGTCCGGATTCCCGCCGCAGGCTGTGCGGTGCGGAATCCCGTTGACGCATCGATAATTCCGGGCTGTCAGCTCAGACGTACGCGGGGATCCACCACCGCATAGAGCAGGTCGGAAATCAGATTCCCCAGGAGTGTAAGAATGGAGATGAAAGCAAGATAGAACATGATAAACGGAATATCTGCCTGGGTCATCGATGTATAGGATGCGTAGCCGATGCCTCTGATGGAGAACAAGGTTTCCGTGATCAGAGCGCCCGAGAAAAGACCGGGAAGGCTGCCGCCCAGGGTAGTCACCAGCGGAATCAGAGTGTTTCTGAATGCGTGGTAGTTAATAACCTTCTTCTCCGGGACACCCTTCGCGCGAGCCGTCCGGATGTAGTCGGCATTCAGGACCTCCAGCATGTTCGTTCTTGTATAACGCATAAGACCGCCGATGCTGATGATTATTATCGTAATCGACGGAAGCACAAAGTGCTTCGCCACGTCGAGGAATTTCCCGAACTCAGATAATTTCATATAGTCTCTGCCCTGCATGCCGGAAAGGTCGAACCAGCCCAGCTTGACAGAGAATACATATTTGAGGATTGTCGCGATAAAGAAAGTCGGCATGGAAATACAGACCATCGATACCACGGTGGTGAAATAATCGGTAAAGCTGTACTGCTTTTTTGCCGCTGTAATTCCAAGCGGAATGGCAATGATAATCTCGAAAATGAAAGAGACAAAACCGAGAATAAAACTAAACCAGACTGTGTTGTGGAACTCCTCCGTAACCGGAATCGTCCAGGCCCATGAATCTCCCCAGTTGCCGACCAGAGCACTCTTAAGCCATGTCAGATACCCCAGGACAACGCCCTTGTCCATACCGTACTGCGCGTTTAAGTCCGCGAGCCATTCCGCATAGCTCTTGGTCGCGCCGGGGCGGGAGGCGAGCTCTCTTGCCTTGGTCTCGATGTACCCCATGGGCATGTTGTACATCAGGACGTAGATGATAAACATCACAAAGAACAGAATCAAAATGCTGTAGAGAATGCGCTTAAGTACATATTTCAGCATACGGGACAACCTTTCTTACCAGAAAGGCGCGGAAGGGCTTACGCCCCTCCGCGCTGCAGCTGTTCAATCAGGGTAACGCTCGCGCGCCCTTCTCGAACAATTACTTCGTAACGATGGTCTCAATCTCCGCAGCCCATCCCCAGTAAGGAGTCATATCGCCGGGAAGAGTGTCGACATCAAGACGCTCGGTGGAAGCAACTGTGCATTCCTTTCTCTGATACAGAGGAAGCTCGCAGCCCCAGTCCATGATGATATCCATGGCATCTCTGTAAACAGACTTTCTGTACTCGGTATCGGCGCTGCTCCTGCCGGCGACGATGAGCTCATCCAGAGCCTCGTCATCAACAGAGTAGTGGTTGGAGTTGGTGCCGTTGCCGTGTGCATTGGAGCTGTGATAGACCTGGGTCATATCCGGGTCAACCGTGGACTGCCACGCTGCTGCCCACATCATAGCGGTGTTGCTCTCAAGAGCATTGTTCCACACGCTGGTTCCTACGTCGTTCACCTGCAGCTTGATGCCGAGCTCCTCAAGAACCTCGCTCGCCGCAACAGCAACACCATATGCAGGGTGATCCTGCTGGCCCTGGCCAGGGATCATAACTTCGTAAGTCTCTTCAACATCGGTAAACTTGCCCGCTTTCTCGTCATAAGTGAAGCCAGCTGCCTTGAAGTAGCCGATCGCAGCTTCCTTCGCTGCCTCGTATCTCTGCTCCTCACTCATGGAAGAATCGTAAATCGGATCGCCGTCAACCGTGACGGAATAAGCCATCTGGTATCCCTCATCCGCAGGCTTCGGAGCTGCCCAGGAGGTATTGGAAATAGGATACTGGATAACCGATGCGCGGTCGCCGTAATAAGAATTGATAACCGTGTCGCGGTAGACTGCGAACAGGGTCATGAAGCCCTTGCGGAGAGCCTTGGACTCATCGGAAGAAGGATCGCCGCCGACATTGACAAGGTCAGCATTGATTCCGAGGTAGCCGTAGCCGCGGTAGTCAACAAGGTAGGTGGTCAGAGTGTCGCCGACAAGCTCGCCGTTGTCGTTCGCATCCTGGATGGCCTTAAGGGTCTCATCGTTGATGGAAGGAGTAGCGATATCAAAGCTGCCGGTCACAATGCCGGGAACATAGTCGGAATCGATGGACTCCTGCATTAACAGGATCTCGGTCTCGGGCTTGCCCTTGAAATAGTTCGGGTTCGCAAGAAGGGTGACAACACCGTTCTCATAACCGCCGAACATGTAAGGGCCGGCACCGACGGGCTCAGAGGTCTTCTCCTTGATGGAGGAAAGATCGCCCTTGGTGAAGCCGAACTGATCGTTCTCGAAATCATATGCATCCGCATCGCCATAGTAGTGCAGCGGAGCAAGGGTAAGGCCGACGTTGTAGATCGCGGTCGCATCGAACTCGGTCATGTGAAGGTTGACGGTGTAGTCATCAACACGGGTAAGACCGCTGACGTTGGTCGCGCTGTTGCCGGTCTCGACGCCGGTCTCATAATCCGCGCCAAGTGCAGCAATGGTGAGGTCAAGACGGTTGTAACCGGCATTCTCGGTCTCTTCCGCTTCCTCAACCGTATCATATGCTGCGACGATCGCATCCCAGAAATCCTGGGCAGTAGCATCTTCCTCAAGCTCAAAGCCCCAGTTCGCGGCGCAGGCAGCGACGGAATCATCGGGAGCGTTGTAGCCCTTGCTGATGCAGTAATCAACGATGGACTGTGCGAAATCCGCACCGGCCTGCTCGTTGTAGTAGGTCCAGAACTCGTCGTACTGCTCCTCGGTGTAGAGGTCAGTCTCCTCGTAGCCCTCATCGCCGGCGGCGAAGATCACGTTGCCGCGGGAATCCATGCCGCTTCTGTACTCCTCCATGCCCTCGATAGGAAGAGCATAGATGGTGGAAGAGCCGTCATAGGTGGGATCTACGTAAACGTAGAAGCTGAAGATGTAGTCATCGATGGTAACAGGCTCGTCATCGGAGAACTTGACATCATCGCGGATGGTGATGGTGTAATCCACGGAACCGTCATCATTCTGGGTAACCTCAACGTTGCCCATGCCGTAGTAGGTGTACTCGGTGCCGTTGTAATCGACGGTCTCGCCCTCGATGCCGTTGTAGATAACAGCGCCGCCTCTGTCAGCCGTAAGAGCGCCGACCTGAGTCATATCTACGACGTCCATATCATAAGCGGTGGTTGCGAAGAACGGGCTGAACTTCTGGCCGAAGGTGGAGGTTGCGAACACCATGGTGTCATCCTCTTCTTCCTCGGGCTCCTCAGCCTCTTCCTCAGCCTCAGCCTCTTCGGCCTCCTCGGCTTCCTCCTCCACGGCTTCTTCTTCCTCAGCCGCGGGCTCCTCTTCTGCAACTTCCTCTTCAACCTCTTCGACAGCTTCCTCGACTGCTTCTTCAACAGTCTCTTCCGCTGCCTCGGCGGTCTCTTCCACAGCTGCAGGCTCAGCAGCGGGTGCTTCGTTCTTCTTTCCGCACGCCGCTAAAGAGACAGCCATGATCAGAGAGAGTCCCAGAGCCAACAGTCTCTTTCTGTTCATTTTCATACCTCCTATAGTAGTTGTATCACTTAAGCGCAGTTGCGGTTGCGCCTAATGACCTTCATCAGCACACGCCGTCTCCAGCTCCGATCTCTTCTTAAGAAGAAAAGCTGCAGCCGCCAGGATAAAAACACAGCAGGACAAAAAACAGAAATCACCGGTGACAGGCATCTGTCCCCGGAAGAACCGGAATATCATGCCCGCTGAAGCCGTCATAAAAGTGATGGACTGCATGAGAAGAAGCGCCATGCAGTATGCGGGATAATCATACTCAATCCTGTCCGACGTACGGTGCTCAAGCGGCTCCTTTACTCCCCTGAGGGACAGAGTAAAGGAGGTAAGCATTCCAAGCGGAAGCGCGGAAAAAGCATAGGGAAGTGCCGCGCTCAGCTGATGCATCGACTCCGTATACGGAATGATCGCAGCAATAAAAAAGAGCCATGCGGCCGCACATGCTGCAAGGCACCTTTTCAGGTGCTTCCTCACCCGGTCCGCTCCATGTGCATAACGGTAGTCCTTACCGATATACTCTAAACTTACCCGGACGCGTCCCCGCGAGTCAAACTCCTCAATTAATCTGTAATCCGCCGCGTATTTGTTCTTCGCCATAGTCTGGAATCTCCGGCGGAAAACAAATGACCGGACTCTCCGCTTTTCCGATTATTATACAACCCCTGTCCGTTCAAAGTAAAGGCGTCCTATGCCGGAAGCAGGTCTCCGAAGAGACAAAAAAAGCGCAGAACCCTCAATTTATCGGGCTCTGCGCTTTTTTAATTCAATAAATCAATTTTTTTCTGCAGTATAAACCGGGCATTCGGTCAGTCAATGTTGATGATCTTCTTCTCCTCGATCTGCGGCTTTGCTTCCTTCTTGGGAACAAATACCTGAAGAATACCGTTCTCAAACCTGGCCTTGATGTCCTCCTCGGTGATATCCTCGCCGACATAGAAGCTGCGGCTGCAGTTGCCGCTGTAGCGCTCGCGGCGGATATACCTGCCGTTTTCATCCTTCTCCTCGTTGCTGCGGGAAGTGCTGGCGGTAATGGTAAGGTAGCCTTCCTTCAGCTCCGCCTGGACATTATCCTTTGTATATCCGGGCAGGTCAATGTCGAGCGTGAAGCCTTTCTCGTTCTCCCTGATATCGGTACGCATCAGATTATTGACGTTGCGGCTCAGCACCGGCTGGGATACCGTAGGAAAATCAAACCCCTTCATCAGGTCGTCAAATAAATTCTCACCAAAAATACTGGGCATTAACATAATCGCTTCCTCCTTTTTATGAAGCTCCGGCGGGTACCGGGACCGAAAACTCCCTTCTTCCTTCCGATGCTTCTTATTCTGATCAGCCGGGAGCCTTCCGGTCTCCGCTGTCTTTATCTTTGGAACGATTATGTTATAACACCATTGTTAGCACTCGTCAACATCGAGTGCTAACAATTTGTATAAACAATTTCTAAACTCCCGGAATTCCGCATACCTGCGGCAAATATCCGCCTGTAAGGACATCTGTCCGCAATCTCCGTTCAGTGCATCCTCGGAACTTCGACAAGTTTTTAATCCGTGAAATAAGCCCCGGCGAGGCTGTTCAGCGCCTCCTGGTCTCTCACGCACATGAGCTCCCTTGCCGAATGCATCGCAAGTATCGGTGCACCGACGTCTGCCGTCAGCATGCCGAGTTTTGCCGAGGAAAGCGCACCAAGCGTACTCCCGCCGCGCATGTCGGAGCGGTTGGAGAACTTGGCGTAAGCAATCCCGTTCTTCTTAAGCAGCCCTTCAATAATGCTTACCGCGCGGGCATCGGTGGCATAGCTCTGGGAGGAAGAAAGCTTAAGCGCAACCCCTGCTCCCATGGGAATCCTGTTCACCGGATCACATTTCTCCGGATGGCCGGGATGCACGGCATGAGCCACGTCCATGGAGATCATGAAGCCGGAGGAGAGCATATCGAAGTACTCCTCTCTCCCAAGGCCAAGACTGAGGCATATCTTTTCCAGTATCCTGGAAGTCACTTCAGAGAGGGCGCCCTGCTTGGTCCTGCTGCCGATCTCCTCATTATCGTAGAGCGCGACGGCATTAATCCTAAGCCCGCCATCCCGGGATGCGTGATCCCCGGATGCGGCAATCCCCTCCAGACACGCCTCTACAGAGGTGAGGTTGTCCAGTCTCGGCGAGCTTAAGAGATCCCCGTAAAGTCCGATAATCTCGGGTTCTTCGGGATTGTAGACCCAGAGCTCGAAATCGAGGATATCCTCTTCCGCGGCATCAAGCATCTCCGCAAGGTATCTCACGAACCACCTTCCCTTCGCTGCTCCTGCCTCCGGTGCATCCGCCCCGTCCCGTCCGGCACCTCCGGCTTCCGCAGAGGGCACCATGCCCGCGATGGGGATGAGATCCGTCTGCGGATTCAGTTCGACGCCCTTATTCACCTCCCGGTTCATGTGAATTGCCAGATTGGGAATAATAAGCACGGGCTCGCCGGAATCAAAAAGGCGCTCCTCGGGGTGAAATGCATCCCTTCCCCGGATGAATACCCTGCCTGAAATCCCAAGCGGCCGGTCCATCCATGTGCTGTAGACCGGACCTCCGTACACCTCTGTGTTAAGCCGCGCGTAGGGTCCCCCGGGAAACTCCGGATTCGGTTTGATCTTAAGACAGGGCCAGTCGGTATGGGCAGACGCCATGCGGAGTTCCGGCGCTTGCCCGGTCTTCCCCTCCCCGCTCACCGTAAAGGCGAACAGCGTGGAATCAAATACGCGAACCATATATTTCCCGCCCGGGACAAGTTTCCACGGCTCACTAAGCACGATCTCCGAAAAGCCCTCCGCCCTCAGCCTCTCCTCGGCCGCGCGGCAGACATGGAAAGCGCTTATTCCATCTTTAAGCAGCTGCATCAGCTTACGAACGTCGCTCAAAACACACCTCCATGGATTTCCGGGGCCCCCTTCGGTTCCCCTGAAACATCAAAAAAAAGCACTGTGCGACTGTGCCGCACAGTGCAATTATAACAGAACTGCCCGGGTTTCCGGACGGACAGAGCATCCGGCTTAAGCCCTTATCTCCCTTCTCATGAATACGATGTAGGCCGCTCCGAAGGAAACCGCCGCGATAGCCGTCATCACCACGATGTGCGGCCAGATCAGCAGAAGGCTTTGTCCGGGGCTCAGGTAACTGGAGAGCGCTCCGGAGAGCTGCTCCACCGTCATTATCCCGATGGAGCGCACGCTGGGATTGAGCATGGTCGTCGCCGCCTCGGTAAACAGGTAATATGGCGAAATCCTGTTGACGGCGAGGTTCAGCTCGTAATTTGCCTGCACGTTCATATAACCGCGCATGGAATCCGATATCGGGTAGAGCGCCCCGGCAATCCAGTTGGCGGCAAGGCTCATGAACATTGTCATGAAAAGCCAGAGAGCAAGGCACACAATGGCCGCCGTTGCCGTATAGCGGCAGATCACCGAGAACAGTATCGCCACGGCAAGCCACAGGGAGATATAGACGAAGGTCAGCACGAAGAAGACAAGTACGCGGAAGACCTCCTCGCCCGTCGGGACGATTCCCGTGCTCAGCATTCCGAATCCGATGCTAAGTCCCGCAAGTGCCGCGACAGTGATCAGGATCACCGTTGCGCCGGCAAGAAATTTTGCGTTGATGATCGCGTCACGGTAAATCGGCTGTGATGCGAGCCGGTTGAGCGTTCCGATGTTCTGCTCGTTGTTGATTGCGTCAAATCCCAGCACGATCCCGGCAAGAGG
>OMSM01000313.1 GCA_900313745.1 uncultured Lachnospiraceae bacterium | reverse complement strand
CTCGATGAGGACGGCGTGCCGGTGGAGACCGGAATGACCAGCTACAACGCGGCGGAGGAGAAGCATCCCGAGGGCTTCGTCCTTGGTGCGGACTGCGGTGCGGATCCCCAGATCAACTTCACCGTCGGCACCGACGGAAGCGGCAATATCAACAAAACCTATCAGAACGGGCCCGACGGAACCGCCTTCACCGACGAGGAGAGCTACACCTGGAAGGGATATCTGAAGGCGCCGGAGACCGGTGACTTCACGCTCCTTCTGGAGTGTATCGGCGGCATGGCAAGTTTCTTCATCCGGATGGAAGACGGATGGAAGACGGCAGGAAGAAGCGCAATGCGCGAGTGGGCGCAGTGGCCGTGGGAGTCCCTTATCTGCACCAGGGAAGGCATGGGAATCACCGGAGGAACCTTCCGTCTTGAGGAAGGAAAAACTTATCCGATCCTCGTGCACTGCCGCCAGTGCGTAAAAAACAAGGACCTGCAGGTGCGCATCGCCTGGCAGACTCCTTCCTTCCGGGAGAAGAACTATGAGGCGGCGCTGAAGGCAGCCGCGGAAGCGGATACCATCGTGTACTACGCCACCGACAGGGTTATGGGAAACGCCTTCGGCCGGATTGCCGAGAAGGCCCCGCTGGAGATCTCCGGCGAGCAGAAGAAGCTCATGGAGGATGTGATCGCGGCGAAGAAGGACGGGGCAAAACTCGTCGTCATCGTCCAGGTTTCCAACGCCCGTGCCATCGGGGAGTGGGCGGACAGGGCCGACGCCATCCTGACGGCGTATCACCCGGGGCAGGAAGGCGCCCGTGTGCTGGCGAAGATCCTCACCGGACAGATCAACCCCTCCGGAAAGCTCTCCCAGTCCTGGCCCGCCTCATCGAAGGATACGCCCGTCACCGACAGCCCGGAGCACCTCGTGGAGCGGGGCGTGGGAAGCAGCGCGCGGGGCAGGGTACTCGCGGCAAAGACGGGCAGCATGCCTGCGGAGGCGGCGGCAGAGGACTACGAGGATGTGCGTATCCGCTTAAGCGAGGGTATTTACAGCGGCTACCGCTATTATGACAAATGCGGAGTAAAGCCAATGTATCCCTTCGGGCACGGCCTCTCCTATACGAAGTTTGAGTACTCGGATCTGAAGGTCATGCGCGTGGATACACCGGACGCGCGGTATGCGGAGGACGCCGATTTCGCGGTGACCTTCCGGGTGAGTTTTGACGTGACCAACACCGGGGAGAGGGCAGGCGACGAGATCGCGCAGCTCTACCTCGGAAAGGGCGAGGTGCCTGCATACATGCAGATCGCGGAAAAGCAGCTTGTGGGCTACAGCCGCGTGAAGAACATCGCGCCCGGCGAGACGAGACATGTGGAGATCACCGTTGATCCCCGGATGCTCTGCAGCTGGGACATCGCCCAGACCTTCAAGGTGCGGGCGGACGGAACGAAGGACAAGTGGACCCGGATCGGCGGTGAGCGCGAGTTCATGGTCGGCGCCTCCAGTGAGGATATCCGGCTGAAGGAGAAGGTCTGCGTATGACGGATGCCCTGATCCCCGGTTCATGTAACATCTGCAGGACGGAAGGAACCGGTACCTCGGGCAAATAATTGGCCACGGCCTGTGAGGCCTCTTTTATAGCCTGGATCATGTGTGTTATACTGAGTGCCCTTCGCCGCTCATGATGATGCGGCGGGGGGCATTTCCGCGAGGCGGGCGCTGCCCGGCAGCACTCCCTCCGCGGGCAGTTCCTGCAGCACACATCTGGCCACAACAGGAGGTGTCACATGTCAATCAAGGATCTGTACTATAACATTCAGTTCGCCCGCTTCGGACTGGTCTTCGAGGTTACCGACCCGTTCATGAAGAGGACCGTCGAGGAGGACTTAAAGTCCCGGAGCATCCGGTTCGTCACCGGGTACAACGAGAACACCAGGGCGTTCATCTACTGCGTGATCGGTGCGGCGAAGCCCGTAAAGAAGAACCTGCAGGAGATGGTCGAGAAGTTCAAGACCTACGGGGACTGGCACTACTACACCAGCCGCCATCCCTGGGGCACCAGGGTGCTGACGATCATCGTGTGACGGGACGATGGAATAAGCCTTGGACCGCAAGGCGCCGCGAGTGGGCTCTGAGCCCGCCACGGCGCCTTTTTCATATGCTATAAATATCGCAGGATTAAGGCACTGCGGTACACTGCATGAAGGAGACGGCTGTCCTATGGCGGGAAACAGCGGGAATTACAATGAGATCTACCGCGAACTCGCGGAACTTCTGGACGAGGATGCAGCACTCAAAATATGGAGGAATTACGCAGGATTGAGTGTAGCGTTTCCGAGGCAGCTTTATTCCCGGGCTTATGTGCGGAAGTTCATCCGCGATAACAGGGACAACATGAAGCCCGGAGAGATCGCCCGCCGGGTAGGCCTGACGGAGAGAAGGGTCCGCCAGATCATTCACGACATGAAGGAAGAGGGATGAGCCGTATCTCT
>OMSM01000311.1 GCA_900313745.1 uncultured Lachnospiraceae bacterium | reverse complement strand
CATGGATATCTGTTTCTCCTTTTCCGGCAGCATCCGGATCCTGCGGATCCTCAGCGGTTCGCCTCTTCATGAGTCCGGACATTCACTCCTTGAAAATTCTCAAAATTCTTCTTGCCAAACCAAAAACCGTATACTATAATAGCACTTGCGTTCCGGGAGGAGCGAAAAAAGATAAACGCGCTGCTAGCTCAGTTGGTAGAGCACCTGACTCTTAATCAGGGTGTCCAGGGTTCGAGTCCCTGGCGGCGCATCGGAAGCACTGTTTCTGGGGGGCCAGCCTTCAGGGATGGTGTTTTCGTTTATCCTGAACTGACAAGGGACGGCGGAGCCGTCCCTGTTTTATTTCGCGTTCTTCCGCGCTTACTGCGTTCTTCCGTGCACTTTATGCCCGCCTAAATCAGCGGTCATTTCCCCCGGACGATGATTTCGTCCATGCTTACCCCGAGGATCACCGACAGGCCCACAAGATTGTCCAGCGCGGGCATCGTTGTGCCCTGCTGCCACTTATAGATCGCCTGCGGCGTGGCAAATCCGAAGAATTCCTGAAGATCTCTCACGGTGAGCCCGGCTCTCATCCTCAGTTTTGTGATGTTTTCGCCCGTTGCGGTCATATCAATAGAAGGTATGTTTCCCATTGCCCGTTTCCTCATCCTTGCCGCACTTTCCCGTTCAGGGGAATTCACGGCACAAAAAAGCCCGTTCTGCGTGATATTTCCGTGCAGAACGGGCTTCTCAGCTCACGATAAAGATACAGGCACAGCAGGCTTCAGCGCATCAGCTTCTTAGTCGTTCTCCTTACCGCTCCCCGTTCCGCAAAGACACATACGGCCAGTTCCCCGCGCTCTCATGACGCGCGGATCGAACTGCCTTATGCTGTTCAGGGAAATCATGCGGTAAATCAACATTGCTTCAGACCTGTCCTTAATTATCCTGGCCGCCCCGCCTTCCGGGAGGCGTCCCCATGTCTTTACAGTGTAAGGATACTCCGGAATCCGTCACCTGTCATTATACTGCAGGTATAATCCAGGCACCGGAACCCGCCGGACGGCGGTCCGCCGAAGAAGATCCGGTCCTGTAAGGCAAAACTCATCAGAGCTTGAACAGCGTGCTGAGTATTCCTCTTCCGAGGCTCGCCCCGACATTGCCGCCCAGGGTCTGGCCGAACTTGCCGAAGAGCTTCTTGCCGACGGTCTTGCCGACCTCGCGGCCGACGGTTCCGGTGACGGAGGATGCGACGGACTTCGCCGCGCGCTTCTTCGCGGTTGCGGCCTTCTGCTCCTCTCTCTCCTTCTCCTTCGCTTCCTTCTCTGCGGCCTTCAGGGCTTCCTTCTCCGCTGCGGCCTCTTCCTTCGCCTTGGCGGCTTCCTCTGCGGCCTTCTCCGCCTCCGCCTGCTTCTCGAGGCCCTGGCGCTGCAGGAACTCATAGGCGGAATCCGGATCATAGGCTTCGGCGTACTTGCCGTAGAGCATCGCGCCCTTCACCTGCCTGTCGCGCTGTGCGTCGTCAATTGCGCCCATCTGGCTCTGCGGAGGCAGCACATAGACCTTCTCCGTAAGGGACGGCTGGCCGTCCTCCTCGAGGAAGGAGACAATTGCTTCGCCGGTGCCGAGGTTGAGCAGCGTCTCGTATGTATCGAAATTCGGATTGATTCTGTAGGAGTTCGCCGCGGCGCGGACCGCCTTCTGGTCATTGGGCGTGTAGGCGTGAAGCGCGTGCTGCACCTTGTTGCCGAGCTGCGCCAGGACGCCGTCCGGGATGTCGCTGGGCACCTGGGTGATGAAGAAGACGCCGACGCCCTTGGAGCGGATCAGTTTTACCACCTGCTCGATCTTCTCCAGGAGCAGCTTCGAGGCGCCCTTGAAGAGCAGGTGAGCCTCGTCGAAGAAGAACACCATCTTGGGCTTGTCCAGGTCGCCGACCTCGGGGAGCTTCTCGAAGAGCTCGGAGAGCATCCAGAGCAGGAAGGTGGAGTACAGCGTGGAGTTGTTGATAAGGGTCTCGGAATCAAGAATGTTGATCATTCCCTTTCCGCCCTCGCCGGTGGTAAACCAGTCGTGGATCGAGAGAGCGGTCTCGCCGAAGAAGATATCGGCGCCGTCCATCTCCAGGGAGGTGATGGCTCTCATGATCGCGCCGATGGAGGAGGCGGAGATGCGGCCGTACTCGGCTGCGTAGTCCTTCGCGTTCTCCTGCAGATAGTTGAGCATGGACTTTAAGTCCTTCGTGTCGATCAGCAGGAGGTCGTTCTCGTCGGCGATCTTGAAGGTGATGGTCAGGATCTGGGACTGGATGTCGTTAAGCCCGAGGATGCGGGAAAGAAGCAGCGGCCCCATCTCGGAGATCGTGGTGCGCAGCTGGATGCCCTTCTGACCGTAGATATCCCAGAATGTGGTGGGGTAGCTCTTATACTCGAAACCCGCGTCCGCGAGGCCGAAGCGGCGGATGCGCTCCTGCATGTCCTCAGTGTTCACGCCGGGGTTGATCATGCCGGCCAGATCGCCCTTGACATCCGCGAGGAACACGGGAACGCCCATGTCCGAGAAGGATTCCGCGAGAACCTTCAGCGTGATGGTTTTGCCGGTGCCGGTGGCGCCGGCGATAAGTCCGTGGCGGTTCGCCATCTGCGGCAATATGCAGATATTTCTTCCGTCAGCGGTGTTTGCTATCCAGATTTTGCCGTCTCTCAGCATGAGATATCCCCCCTGATTATTTCGAATGAATCCGGCGGAGCATCCCGCCGGAATTACAAGCAGTTACTGTAAGTATAACATCTACTTCTTGTGGTTGGCTATTTTAATCTATACAACAGCTTGAGTTTCAGTATCCTCCGGACGGACTCGTCAATCCTCTCCTCACTGATCCTTCCGCTGCGCACCGCGGCCGTCACTCCGTCGTATGCCGCGTCGAAATCCTCCGGCATAAGCAGCATGTCGCAGCCCGCCTCCAGGGCGAGCACCGCGGCCTCGGCGGAGCTGTACTGCGCCGTGACCGCGCCCATGTTCAGGGCGTCCGTGATCACCACACCGCCATAGTTAAGTTTTGTCCTGAGAAGATCGTTTATCATGAAGGGCGACAGGCTGGCCGGGACGCTGTCCCCGGTAATTCCGGGAGCACAGATGTGCGCTGCCATGATCATATCCGCACCGCGGCCCTCCGCGCCCGCAAAGGGGACGAGCTCTGCGCCTGCAAGCTCGGCGAGGCTTCTCTCCGTATACGCGTAGCCCTCATGGGTATCCCCTTCCGTCCCGCCGTGGCCGGGAAAGTGCTTGTAGACGCTCATCACGCCGGACTGATGCAGCCCGTCCGCATAGGCGGCCGCCATGGCTGCCACCACCGCGGGGTCACTTCCGAAGGAGCGGTTTCCGATCACCTTGTTCGCCGGATTGGTGATGACGTCGGCGCAGGGAGCGAAATCCAGGGTAAAGCCAAGATCCTTAAGATAGCTTCCGATATAGGCAGAAGCGCTTCTTACCGCAGCTTCGCCCGAAGCGCCAACCAGTGCCATCGCGGGCGTCCTCTTCACACCGAAGGCGCTGTCCGACCCGATGCGGAGCACGCTTCCTCCCTCCTCATCCACGCCGGTAAAGAGAGGTATTCCCGAGGTTTCCTCCGCATAGCTCCGGATCCCAAAGAGCATCGCGCGCACCTGTTCCGGGCTCTGGAGGTTCTGCTGGAAGTAGATCAGCCCGCCCACCGGTCTCCGGTCAAAGGCCGCCTTCGAGGTCTGGCCGGTCACGGTCACCGGGCTCACCCCGGTGAGTGCCTCCGGGGTCACGAAGAAGAGCTGGGCGACCTTCTCCTCCAGCGTCATCTCCGCAAGCATCCTCTCCGCCTCCCCGCGGATTCTCCTCTCTTCTTCCGCCGCTGCTTCATCAGGGGTTTCCGCAGCGGATAAAACGCTGCCCTCCGCGCGGGATCCCCCCTCACTTCTCGACGCCTTCACCGCTTCCGGGACCAGCAGGCCGGCCAGAAGCGCGGCGGGAATAAGCCAGGCGAGTACGGCTGTTCTCCTGAATGCTCTCATTGCTTCCTCCTTAAGGAGATTACGGACAAACTTCCGATTCTGTTACATTTTATCCCATTTTTCCCGCATCTGTCTGTTCCCCGGGAAACATAAGCTCATAAAATAAAAGAGTATTTACGGGGGAAGCTGCCGCGCGGAGCCGTGCGCAGTCCCTGAACCTCCCGCCGGAACGCCGGACAGATACCGGTGAAGCCGGCAGAAACGGAGTTTTCATTGAACACAAGAACGATAACCCGCGCGATGATTGAATCCGCAGTAAGCTCCGGAATCCGGAGCATGGAGGAGAACCCGAAGCGAAGCATCCGCCGTCTCGCGGACCTGGGAAGGCAGTTCTCCAGGAGCCGCTTCCAGGACGACTTCTTCACCATCATGCAGGATCTCCTGGAGAACGAGAACAACAAGTACTACGATTTCGTGGCAAATGTCCTCGCCAACTGCGACCACGACACAAT
>OMSM01000310.1 GCA_900313745.1 uncultured Lachnospiraceae bacterium | reverse complement strand
GCAGGAGGATCACAGCATGATCATCAAAGGATTCAAGATGAAGCTATATCCCGGAATGGAGGAGGAGTACGAGCGCAGGCACAACCTGCTCTGGCCGGAGATGATTGACAGCATTCACGCCTGCGGCGGGCACAATTACACAATCTTCCTGGACAGGGAGACCCTGACCCTCTTCGG
Source organism: uncultured Lachnospiraceae bacterium (assembly GCA_900313745.1). GTDB lineage: Bacteria > Bacillota > Clostridia > Lachnospirales > Lachnospiraceae > CAG-791. The sequence continues at coordinate 3,056 of OMSM01000310.1, read as the reverse complement.
ATATATTGAGATCGAGGATGAAGAGAAGTGGGCGGCGCAGGCGGATACGGCCATCAACCGCAAATGGTGGGATTTCATGGCGGACATCATGGAGACCAACCCGGACAACAGCCCGGTAAGTATCGATCTTCAGAAGGTATTCCATCTCGACTAGACAGTAAGGGGCAGCACAGTTCCTTGAAGATATTCCACCTCGGTCAGAGGGAAAGGGCGCACGGATGCTTGGTGTAGGCGTGCTGGTTAAGCCGGCTTCAGGCCTTTGCAATATGCACTGCGACTACTGCTTCTACTGCGATGAGGCATCGAAGCGGCGCACGGCAAGCTTTGGGATGATGTCGGAGAGCACGCTTAAGAACGTGATCCGGCGGACCCTGACGCAGGCGGAGAGGGAATATTCCCTCGCCTTTCAGGGCGGAGAGCCCACGCTGTGCGGCCTGGATTTCTACCGGAAGGCGCTTCTTTATCTTAGGCAGTACAACACGCATGGGGCAAGGATCCGGCTGGCGATGCAGACCAACGGCTACTGCATCGACGAGGAGTGGGCCTCCTTTCTCTCGGAAAACGGATTCCTTGTGGGGCTGTCCGTGGACGGCATCCCGGAGATCCACAACCGTTACCGCCACGGAAACGACGGCGGTGACAGCTATGAGCATGCCCTCCGCGCCGCGGAGCTTTTCGACAGGCACCATGTGCAGTACAACATCCTCACCGTAGTCCACAGGGAAGTCGCGGAGCATATTCGCGAAATATACAGGGCTTACCGGGAGAGAGGGTGGAATTACCTTCAGTTTATCACCTGCCTGGATCCCCTCGGGGAGACGAGGGGAGGGCAGGAGTATTCTCTCAAACCGCTTCTGTACGGGCAGTTCCTCACGGATCTCTTTGACCTCTGGTATGAAGATTTGAAGAGAGGGCAGCAGCCTTACATCCGCCAGTTTGAGAATTACGCCGGCATTCTTCTGGGGTACCGCCCCGAGGCGTGCGAGCAGCGCGGCTTCTGCGGCGTGCAGAACGTAGTGGAGGCGGACGGCTCGGTCTACCCCTGTGATTTTTACGTGCTGGATGAGTTTTGCCTCGGAAACTTCAATTCGGACAGGCTGCCGCAGATCGACGCCGCAAGGAGCAGGATCACTTTCGTGGAGCGGTCCCGCCATGTGCCGGAGGAATGCGGAAGCTGCGCGTATTACACGCTTTGCCGGAACGGCTGCTACAGAAACCGGGTGACGGAGGAGGGCGGCGACGGCCGGAGCATTTTCTGCGGGGGCTTTAAGATGTTTTTCGCCGGCAGGGAGAAGGAGATTTACCGGGCGGCGGAGTATCTCGCCGCGGGAAAATGAATTCCGGCGCGGCAGCTTTCTGAAGCTGCGTGGAAATGTAGTTTAAGGCGGCAGTTTTTGTAACGCCGCAGGTGATCTATGGCAAAGAACGCATCATCTTCTTCCCGAAGAATCATACCGATCCGCGTCAAGGTGACCGCGGCGATTGTCTCCGTGGTGGCCGTGGTCGAGGCCGTAATTCTGGTCATCACATTGACGGTGTACAGAAATGAGATGGCAAGGGCTTATGCAAGGCAGACCCAGGAGACCATGATGCAGCTTGCGCAGAACCTGGACGGCGTCATGAGCGAGACCGAGGAAACGCTCTTTTACAACATGAACATCGCCTCCAGGAACATCTTCGGCTACGACGACAGGGGGCAGAGCCTGGAATTCATCTTCGTCTCCCAGCATATGTCCTATCTCCTGAACTTCTTAAATAACGCGGAGATGGGTGTCAATTCCATATACACGCGGAATACCTCCGGCCACAGCTATTTTTATCACCGGCGCACCTCCAAGTGGTCGGATCTGACAGCCTTTGCAGGTTCAGATGCCGTGAAGTACATCGATGAGAATCTGGACCGTCTGGAGAGAGGCAAGGGCAAAACAGAGCTCAAGGCTTTTCCCGATGACAGAAATCATATCTATCTGATTAAGTCCGTGCTCCGCGTGACTCCCTTCCGCTACGACGGAATCATGTGTCTCGAGCTTGACAATGAATTCCTCAGCCGCTATTACCGGCGCATCGAGGAGAATCTCGGCTGCGAGGTGGTAATTCTCGACGCGGACGGGGAGATCCTCTCCTCCGGGAACTCCGGATGGAGGCTCGCGGAGGCCTACAGCAGGCTTTCCCCGGAGGCTCGCGCCAGGATCAGTGCAGCGGCCGAAGACGGCAGCATCGTCCGCGCGGGAGACAGCATTCTTGACGGATATCTCATCAACACCGCAAAGGTCACAGGGAAGGGCTGGACGGTGGTCTCCTTTGCGGAGCGCGGGCAGGTGATGCGGGCCTATTACACTATCCGCAACATGCTCCTGATCATGGCCTTCCTCGTGATGACTGTTGCCGGACTGCTCTCCAGGCTTCTGTCCGGATCCATAACAAGAGGGATTATGGCGCTGCAGGACAGCATTCAGACCTTCCGCCAGGGGGAGGGAATAAAGCACGCGGACATCCGGTCAAACGACGAAATCGCCTACCTCGGTGAATCCTTCAATGCCATGGTGGACGAGCTGGACAAGAACGTGGAGCGCATCGCCGCGGCCAGCGTGGAGAAGGACAAGGCGGAATATAATGCGCTGCTTGCCCAGCTGAATCCTCACTTCCTCTATAATACGCTCGAGTCGATCCGGTCTCTGGCGAGGCTCCACGGCGAGGAGGAAATTGTGGGCTCCATACGCAGCCTGAGCTCCCTGCTCCGGGTCTCGTTCAGGGGCAACGAGAGGGAAATCCCGCTCAGGAATGAGATAGAGTATATTAATCAGTATCTCTCCCTGGAGAGGCTGGTCCGCGGAGACAGGCTGGTCAGCGATGTGCTCCTGACCGGGGATATCGGGGACGATCTGGTGCCAAAACTGATCCTTCAGCCAATTGTGGAGAACAGCATACTGCACGGAATCTCCGACCAGACAGGGGAGGCGGTGATCATCATTACCGCCAGGGAGACGGAGGGAAAACTCTGCATCCAGGTGTCGGATAACGGAAGCGGAATGACAAAGGAGCAGATCGAGGAGCTT
>OMSM01000308.1 GCA_900313745.1 uncultured Lachnospiraceae bacterium | reverse complement strand
TCGGGCCGAAATTCGCCAGGCGCATTGTGGAGAAGTTCGGCGCGGAGACACTCAACGTGATCGAGGAGGAACCGGACCGCCTCATCGAGGTGCCCGGCATCGGCCGCCTGCGCGTGGAGCGCATCAAAACCAGCTGGCAGGAGCAGAAGGAAGTCAAGAACATCATGCTCTTCCTGCAGGATCACGACGTCTCCACCAGCCACGCGACGAAGATATTCAAAACTTACGGCAGCGACAGCATTAATATCGTGCGGGAGAATCCATACCGCCTCGCGGATGACATCTGGGGCATCGGCTTTAAGACCGCCGATACCATCGCGGAGAAGATGGGTTTCGGCAAGGAAAAGTACGTGCGGCTGCGCAGCGGAATTCTCTATACGCTGAACAGGCTGTCCGACGCAGGGCACTGCTATGCCACGAGGGAGCAGCTGGTAAAAACCGGCGCGGAGCTGCTGGATGTGGAGGACGGCGTGCTTTCCATCACCCTCGACGAGATGATCCGGACCAAGGACGTGATCGTGAAGGACATCCCGACGACGGATGCGCCTGGAGCCGGGGGATCAGTTTTGCCTGCGGAAAGCGATACGGTTCGGGACCCGGCCATGTCCGGGGACATGCCCGGCGGGGCGGGAACCGCCGTCTCAGCCGCCGGGCCGGAGAAGGCGATCTACCTGCCGCCTTTTTACTTCTCCGAACTCGGCACCGCGAAGCGCCTCGCCGCAATCTTCCGGGAAAACTCCTGCTTCCGCGTAAATCCTGACGGTCTTGAGGAAAGGATCAGCCGCCGCACCGGGATGCGCTACGACGAGATTCAGATGCAGGCGATCCGGACAGCGGTAAGGAGCAAGGTGCTCGTCCTTACCGGCGGCCCGGGCACCGGCAAAACAACGACTACCCTCGGAATTATCACCGCCTTCCGCGAAGCCGGCGCGAGGATACTTCTCGCCGCACCGACCGGAAGAGCAGCCAAGCGCCTGTCCGAGGCAACCGGGATGGAGGCGAAGACTATCCACCGCCTCCTCGAGGTGAAGCCGCCCGAGGGATACCAGCGAAACGAGGAAAAACCCCTCGAGGGCGACGTCCTCATTGTTGACGAGTGCTCCATGATCGACATCATGCTGATGTACAGCCTTCTCCGCGCCGTGCCGGATTCCATGACGCTTATCCTGGTCGGCGATGTCGACCAGCTGCCCAGCGTCGGCGCCGGCAATGTGCTCCGGGATATCATCGATTCCGGGCGTTTCCCCGTTGTGCGCCTGACCCGGATCTTCCGGCAGGCTTCGGAAAGCCGCATCATCATGAACGCCCACCGCATCAACAGCGGGAGGATGCCGGACATCTCCAACGGAAGGCAGAGTGATTTCTTTTTTATGGACATGGAGAAACAGGCGGAGAAGAAGGGAAAGGATGCAGCGGACTCGTCAGTTTTGGCGGAGGAGGCGGCACAGACCATCGTTGATCTTGTGAAGACAAAACTTTCCGGCTACTACCGCATTCCCTCCCCGGAAATCCAGGTCCTGACCCCGATGCAGCGCGGCATAGTCGGCGCATCCAGCCTGAACCAGGTGCTGCAGGAGGCACTGAATCCCGGCGGGACGGGGCTCCGGCGCGGGGGCGTGCTTTACAAGGCCGGGGACAAGGTCATGCAGATCCGCAACAATTACGACAAGGAGGTGTTCAACGGAGATATTGGCGTGATCGGGGCGGTAGACCTGGAGGAGCGGGAGCTGACGGTGCGGTTCGACGACAGGAGCGTGGTCTATGACGTCTCCGAGCTTGATGAGCTGGTACTCGCCTACGCCACGACCATACACAAGGCCCAGGGGTCGGAATACCCGATCGTTGTCATGCCGGTCCTCATGAATCACTTTGTCATGCTGCAGAGAAATCTCATTTATACCGGCATCACCAGGGCGAAGAAGGTCCTCGTCCTCGTCGGGACAAGGCGCGCTCTCTCCTACGCGGTGAAAAATATCACCGTAGACCGGCGCGGTACCATGCTCGCGCAGAGAATCCGCGAAAGCATTTGAGGAGCCAGGGGACGGTTCTCCGGTCAGTTGTCAGAAAACTCGCCAGGGGACGGTTCTGTGGCCAGTTGTCAGACAACTGGCCACAGAACCGTCCCCTGGCTCCCCTTAGTTTACCGGCTTGTTACCGGATATCCAGTTCCGGCGGTTCGTCGAGGTGTTCGGAGACGTACTTGCCGTCTTTTTTCCGCTGGCGGACGCACTCGGTCAGGAGATACTCGATCTGGCCGTTGACGGAGCGGAAGTCGTCCTCCGCCCAGGCGGCGATCGCGTTATACAGCTTTTCGTTCAGCCGAAGCGGGATCTGTTTCTTTTCTGCCATGCATTCACCATCCTTGGTCAGAAGAGTTTTTTCTTAATAGAGCGAACCGGTATTGACGATGGGCTGCGCCTCGGAGTTGCCGCAAAGCACGACAAGCAGGTTGGAAACCATCGCTGCCTTGCGCTCCTCGTCGAGGTCGACGATCTTGTTCTCGCTTAACCGGTCAAGTGCCATTTCCACCATGCCTACTGCGCCGTCGACGATGAGTTTGCGGGCATCGACGATGGCGGCTGCCTGCTGGCGCTGCAGCATCGCAGCGGCGATCTCGGGAGCGTATGCGAGATAGGTGATGCGGGCGTCGATGATGGTCAGGCCGGCCTCATCCACCTTCTCCTGGATCTGGTCGCGAATTCTCTTGGCTACGATGACGGAGGAGCCGCGCAGCGAGCCGTCGTCCGCCAGGCCGTCGCCGGTCGTGTCCACACCCTGGGAGACGTCGTAGGGATACAGACGGACGATGTCGCGCAGAGCGGAGTCACATTGAAGCGAGAGGTATTCCTTGTAATTGTCGACATTGAAGACTGCCTTTGCCGTGTCTTCGACGCGCCACATAACGGCGATGCCGATTTCAACCGGGGTGCCAAGGACATCATTGATTTTCTGGCGGGCGTTGTTGAGGGTCATCACCTTTAAGGAAATCTTCTTGCCGGTCGAAGCCGCAGCACCCTGGGCATTGCCTGCCACGCTCTTCGCGAGGATCGCCGCGGCACCGCCCTGGTCACCGCCGTCCACGTCGCCTGACTGGCGGAGTTTTGTCTGGGCAGCAGGGTTGACCGCGGTGCAGAAGGGATTGACGAAGTAAAAACCGGGCTCGCGGATGGTTCCGAAGTAGTTGCCGAAGAGCGTCAGGACCAGCGCTTCCTGAGGGCCGAGGACCTTAAGGCCGAGGAAGAAGATCCAGCCGATGCACAGCCAGACGACGCAGAGAACCGAGATAAAAGGCGAGATCGCGATTCCCACGAACATGCCGGCGAAGGCAAGGAAATAGGCGGCTATGGTAAGAAGCAGAACAATCATGCCGTTTTTGTGATTTGTCAAAACTTTTTCTTTCATGAATTCGTTACCTCCTGAATATGAAGCGGTTAGTTCATATAAAACCGATATCATTATGATATCACAAAGATTTCCACTGTCAAGAGATTTCAGAATACTTGCCAGGGGACGGTTCTGTGGTTAGTTGTCAGAAAACTCGCCAGAGAACCGTCCCC
>OMSM01000389.1 GCA_900313745.1 uncultured Lachnospiraceae bacterium | reverse complement strand
TTCTGGTAGGAGGAGGCAACATGAAAAGGATATTGATCAACAACATCGGTTATGACAGCCTTTGCAGCAAGCGTGCAATCCTGCAGGCCACAGAACCGGTTACCCCGCTGGGATTCGCCGTGGTGAACGATTCCACCGGCGAAGAGGAGTTCTGCGGAGAGCTCTGCAAAAGCGGCCCGGTCGCGCACTGGAACAAGGGCGACTTCTGGGTCATGGATTTCTCGGACTTCTGCCCCAACGCGGATGTCAACTACAGCGATTATTATTATCTCCGCGTCAAAACGGAAGAAGGATCCGTGGAATCGACGGTATTCCAGATCTATGGCTCGGTGATCGAGTTTTCGACGATCTCCTCGGTCGTTTATTACTTCAAAGGACAGAGGGCGACCGGAGAGTGGGAGGAGAAGGACAGAAGGATTCCTTTCCGCGGCGAGAAGGAGGGAACCGTGGATATTCACGGCGGATGGTTCGACGCCACCGGCGATGTGGGCGTTCACATTACCCTCATGTCCCACGGCACCTGGTTCAACCCCCAGGAGGCATCGCTTTCCGCGTATGTGTTTTACCGCATGCTTGATCTCCTTAAGGAGAACACCTCCCCCTGGTACAACATCTTCGCGCGCAGGCTTCTGGATGAGGCAACCTATGGTGCCAACTGGCTGATGAGGCTTCGCACGGAGAGGGGAACCTTCTATAAGTTCGGACCCGGAAGGTTCAACGCATATGAGCCCACGGAGAAGAACCGCATGGTTGGTTTCGAGTATCGGAGAGCTTCCGCGAAATTCGCGGCGGACAAGGCGAAGAATGAGACAGTGACCGATGAGGATTATGAGTCCTCGTTCCGCGCGGGAGGCGGTTATGCCATCGCTGCCCTTGCCGCCGCGGCAAGATACCCCTATCCGACGGCGGAGTACAGCGGGATGGAGTTCCTGGACGCGGCGAGGCGCTCCTATCTTTTCCTTGAGGAGCACAACGCGGAATTCACCAATGACGGCAAATGGAACCTGGTGGACACCTTCACGGCACTGGACGCCGCGGTGGAGCTCTACAAGTCCTCCGGGGAGGTTGGCTTCCTGTTAAGGGCGAGGGCGCTCGCGGAGGATATGCAGAAACGTTATGTCGCTGTAGACGGGGACAAAGGATATCTTGCCGCGGATGACGGGGACCGCCCGTACTTCCATGCCTCCGACGAGGGAACGCCCATCGTCGCGCTGCTGAACTACTGCGGGATTGAGAACGACAGGGAGAAACGCGGCGCCGCGATTGAGCTCGCGGAGAAGGTGATGAGATTTGCCCTCCATATCACCGGCGAAGTCGAGAATCCTTTCGGATACGCGAGGATGTACTGCCAGCACTCCGACGGGACCAGAAGGACACAGTTCTTCTTCCCGCACAAGACGGAGCTGTCGCCCTGGTGGCAGGGAGACAATGCGCGCATACTCTCGCTTTCCGCAGCCGCCAGGTATACGGCATCGTACACCTCGGACAAGGAACTGGCGAAGGCGCTCGGCGTGTACGCGGACAACCAGATCAACTGGGTGCTCGGGCTCAATCCTTTCGACACCTGCATGCTTGAAGGTGCCGGACACCGGAATATCGACTACTTCTTCGAGAACAAGTACGACTTCATCAGCGCGCCCGGAGGAATTGTCAACGGCATCACGGGCGGCATCGACGACGAGGACGGGATCGAGTTCATCATGAAGCCCACGGACAACCCGGAGATCGTGGACAACTGGCGCTGGGCCGAGCAGTGGGTGCCGCATGCCAGCTGGTACCTGTATGCGCTGATGCTCAAAAAGATCTGAGACGGCAGTAAGCAAAGCGATAAGGCAATGTGCAAAACATACAATATGTGTTTTGCACATTGCCTTTTTCGAAACTGATCACCATCGTCAAAGAAAGAATGTGCGAAACAAATGATCACACTTAAATCCGATCTGATCCGTGTGGAACTGCCGGACGCGGGAGAGAAGCCCAACGATACCCAGCGCTTTGACCGCGCCGGCTTCATTGCGGAGGTAGTATTTGACGGGGCGCATCATTTCTGCGCGTCCGAGCCGTTAAACCTTGTCCATCCCAGCTCCGGGGGCCGCGGGCTTTGCTGCGAGTGGGTTCTGGACGTCTCCGGCGAGGCGGGGGCAGGAGAGTACTATCCGAAATTCGGAGTCGGCCTGATCCGGAAGGAGGATGAGGGTCGGTACAGTTTTGCAAGGAAATATAAGGATGTGGTTCCCTTCGAGGTCAGCCGGGAATATACAGACGATACTGCCGTGTTCACAACGGAGGGAATGCCCTGCCTGGGATATGCCCTGAAGTCCGCAAAAACGGTGAGCGTCGTGGGAAACACCGTCACCCTGGTCACCCGGGCACGGAATGTGGGGGAAAAGAGCATAAACATGCAGGAGTACTGCCACAATTTCCTTAGTATCGACGGGATGGCGCTGGGCTCTGACTATGTCCTCGACCTGCCGGGGGTTCCGGACCAGGGAAACAGGCGCATGAAAAACCTCGGCGGTTCCTTCGGAAGCTTCCGCGGC
>OMSM01000446.1 GCA_900313745.1 uncultured Lachnospiraceae bacterium | reverse complement strand
TGGGGTCTGGCTTCTGTAGGGTCTTTTGATAGGGAGCTTCAGTGGGGTCTGTTAATAGGGGCTGGTAGTAGGGTCTCTGAGTAGGGTTTCAGTAAAATATGTGTCTATATTGTCATATCGATTTCACTTCTGAAAAGCTATTTCCCGACAGCTAGGTCATATACCTCAAGTATGTCAGCGATTCCCTGCTTGTCTTTTTTAGAGACTGTCAGATCATATCGGTAATCTTCTCCCTGGAAACGTATTATAGTTCTGTCTTCTCTGTACTTGTTAACCAGATCAATCTATTCTATTTTTTCACAATCATATTGTCCTTTGACTTTACTATTAAAATAGTGCCCTTTTGATTCAGCTTTGAGGAATTCCTTGAAGACACTTTCCGGTACATCATAGTATATATATTTCCCGCTTTTGAGAAACTCTACAGCCAATACTTTATCCGGGCGATGCTGAATCATGAATCCGGAAGCGGGCGATGCTGGCCGGTCCCGGACCGGCACCGGGCCGATCACGGAAGCTTGCGGCAACGATATGAAATGAAATGAAATAGAATGTTACAAATATGTGGGCTTTTATGCATGCTTGCGGTTTTATCCCCCCTTATTTGGCGGTTCTGCAAATTGTCCGGGGCGCGGGATTCCTATATTATCAGGTCAGAAACAAAACAAAGACAGACAGAAACAAGAAACTCAAGTAAGAAACTCAAGAAAGATCATTATATACGGAGGTAAAAAAGATGAAGGTTGGATTTGTTGGACTTGGTATCATGGGACGCCCGATGGCAAAGAATCTGGTCAAGGCAGGCCACGAGCTGGTCGTTTTCGATTTCAACAAGGACGCAGTTGCTGATCTTGTGAGCTGCGGCGCCAAGGCAGCTGCCTGCGGCAAGGAAGTCGCGGAGCAGGCTCCGGTGGTCATCACCATGGTCCCGAACTCTCCCCACGTGAGAAGCGCTGTTTTCGGCGAGAACGGTCTTGCCGAGGGCATGAAGGCCGGCGAGTCCGTCCTCATCGACATGAGCTCCATCGATCCCGTGGAATCCAAGAAGATCGCTGCTGACCTCGAGAAGATCGGCCTCGACATGCTGGACGCTCCGGTCTCCGGCGGAGAGCCGAAGGCCATCGACGGCACCCTTTCCATCATGGTGGGCGGCAAGAAGGAACTCTTCGACAAGTTCTATGATCTTCTCATGGTCATGGGCGGCAGCGTGGTCTATGTCGGACCCATCGGCTCCGGCAACGTCGCGAAGCTTGCGAACCAGATGATCGTCGCAGCAAACATCGGCATCGTGGCCGAGGCTCTGACCTTCGCGAAGAAGGCCGGCACCGATCCCGAGCTGGTCTACCAGGCGATCCGCGGCGGTCTTGCAGGCTCCACCGTTCTTGACGCAAAGGCTCCGATGATGCTGGCCGGAAACTACAAGCCGGGCTTCCGCATCGACCTCCACATCAAGGATCTGACCAACGCCCTGAACGCGGCTCATGCCATCAACATGCCGGTCCCGATGACCGCCCAGATGATGGAAGTCATGCAGGAGCTGAAGAACCACGACGAAGGCGCATGCGATCACGACGACATCGTCCGCTACTATGAGAGAATGAGCGGAACCTCCATCGTGAAGTGATCAGACACGCGAAACGATAAGATACGCGAAGTGATCAGACACGGCTTACAGACAAAGAGGAGAACAGAATGAATACAGATTTCATCAAAGGCGTCGTCGTCCCCATGCTCACTCCTATCGACGCGGAGGAGAAGATCGACGAAGCGAAGTTCAGAAGACAGGTGGATTACATCATCGACGGCGGCCTTGAGGGCATCCTGGTGTTCGGCTCCAACGGTGAGTTCTATCAGATCGAGGAAGATGAGATGGAGCGGGGCCTGAAGCTGGCGGTGGACCAGGCGGCGGGCAGAGTGCCGATCTACTTCGGCATCGGCGCCATCAACACCCGGAAGTGCATCCGTCTCGCGAAGATGGCGGCGGCGAACGGCGCGGCGGCGATCTCCATCCTGCAGCCCATGTTCCTGAAGCCCAACGCTTTCGAACTGTACAACCACTTCAGGATGATCGCGGAGTCCGTCCCGGAAGTCCCGGTCCTCCTCTACAACAACCCCGGCCGCGTCGGCTACGGCCTGACCGCGGACATGATCACGAAGCTGGCCCACGACGTTGAGAACATCGTCGGCATGAAGGACACCTCCGGCGACATCACCCTCACCGAGGAGTGCGTGCGCAGGAACCGCGACGTGAACTTCAAGGTCTTCGGCGGAAAGGACACGCTCCTGTACGCGTCCCTCTGCGTCGGCGCTGTCGGCGGCGTCTGCACGGCAGGCAACTTCATGCCGGAGCTGATCGGCGACATCTACAAGAAGTACGTCGCGGGCGATATCCAGGGCTCCCTGGAAGCACAGTTCAAGCTGAACCCGGTGCGTCTTTCCATGGACGCTGCCTCCTTCCCGGTGGCGGCGAAGGATATGGCCATTCTCCGCGGGCTGGACGTGGGCGCTCCCTACCTGCCCAACGTCCTCACTCCTGAAGGCCCTGTGCTGGACAACATCAGGAAAGCCATGAAGGAAGCAGGCCTTATATGAAGGTTGTAGTTGCGATCGATTCCCTGAAAGGAAGCCTGTCTTCTCTGGACGCGGGCGAGGCGATCAAGGCCGGTGTTCTGAAGGCGTATCCGGAAGCGGAAGTCGTGGTGCGTCCTCTGGCGGACGGCGGCGAAGGCACCGTGGAAGCCCTGACCATCGGTATGGGCGGAGAGCTCCAGACCGTGACAGTCACAGGTCCCTTCGGCGATCCGGTGGACTGCGTCTACGGCATCGTTGAGTCCACAAAGACTGCGGTCATCGAAATGGCGGGCGCTTCCGGCATCACGCTGGCGCCCCGGGAGAAGCTGAACCCCCTGTACGCCACCACCCTTGGCGTGGGAGAAGTGATCCGTGACGCCATTCAGAAGGGCTGCCGCAGATTCATCGTCGGCATCGGCGGAAGCGCCACCAACGACGGCGGCATCGGCATGCTCCAGGCCCTCGGCTACGGCATCCTTGACAAGGACGGAAACCAGGTGGCGCCCGGCGCCATCGGCATCAAAGACGTGGCGCAGATCACCGACGAAAATGTGATCCCTGAGCTGAAGGAGTGCTCCTTCAAGATCGCCTGCGACGTCACGAACCCCCTCTGCGGAGAACTTGGCTGCAGCGCGGTGTTCGGCCCCCAGAAGGGCGCGACCCCGGAGATGGTGAAGGACATGGACGGGTGGCTCGGCGGCTTCGCGAAGATCGCCCAGGCGAAGTACGAAAAGGCGGATCCGCTGTATCCCGGAACCGGCGCGGCCGGCGGCCTGGGCTACGCATTCCTCGGATTCACCAACGCAGTGCTCCAGTCCGGCATCAGCATCGTCCTCGAGGAGACGAAGCTGGATGATTATATGAAGGGCGCGGACATCGCCGTGACCGGCGAGGGACGTCTGGACGCCCAGACCATCATGGGCAAAGCACCCAGCGGCGTGGCGGACGTGGCAAAGAAGTACGGTATCCCGGTCGTCGCCTTCAGCGGCGCAGTGACCGAAGACGCAGTGAAATGCAATGAGAAGGGCATCGACGCCTTCTTCCCGATCCTCCGCAGC
>OMSM01000306.1 GCA_900313745.1 uncultured Lachnospiraceae bacterium | reverse complement strand
TTGAGCACGAATTGGGGCGCGGGCAGGGGCTTCCTTGAGATCAGCTCCTCAATGATCGGGATGTGCCGGTCATAGATATGGCAGTCCGCGATCACATGGACGAGCTCGCCTGCCTGCATTCCGCAGACCTGGGCAAGCATATGAACCAGTACGGCGTACTGCACGATGTTCCAGTTGTTCGCCGCAAGCATGTCCTGGGAGCGCTGGTTGAGCACCGCATTGAGCGTGAGCTTCTTCTCCCCGGGGCACTGCGTGACATTAAAGGTCATGCTGTAGGCGCAGGGGTAGAGGTTCATCTCATGAAGATCCTCATGATTGTAAATATTAGTCATGATCCTGCGGCTGAAAGGGTTGTTCATGAGATCGTAGATCACCCGGTCCACCTGGTCCATCCTGCAGAGCCCGGTCTCCGGATCGATGCTTATCTTCTCCCGCTCCGATGCCGCGGCGATCGCAAAGCGCCCAAGCCCTTCTTCGGTGACATCCTTGTAGATGTGCTTCACCCCCATCTGGTAGCCGTAGGCCTTGCCTATCCTGCCGTCCTTGTCCGCCCAGGAGTCCCATATATGGCTGTGCAGATCATGGACGTCGTTGGACTTCAGCTGCCAGATCCAGAGCATTTCGTCCGTCGCGCTTTTGAGCGCGGTCCGGCGGAGAGTCATCAGCGGGAACTCCTCCCTTAAGTCGTAGCGGTTTACCACGCCGAATTTCTTCCGCGTATAGGCGGGCGTGCCGTCCTCCCAGTGCGGGCGCACCTTCTCTCCCTCGGTGCTCGTCCCGTTCTTAAGTATATCCCGGCAGGTCGCGATAAACAGTTCGTCAGCTCTGCTCATTTCCATACCTCCGATTGTCCGGAATCCGCAGGATTTATTCCCTGAAGAAGGCGGACTTTTCTGATCCGGTTATTTCCTCTCTCCGACGGAAGCCCGCACCTGGTCAAGAGACACCCCGTGCGCCCTCGCGGCCGCCGCGAGATCCTCGTACTCCGCCTTCTCCCGTAATACCCCGTAGCCCTCGGAGCGCTTGATCCGGATGTCGCCGTACTCCGTCCCGACGGTATGCTGGCTCCGGATCAGCTTGTAGCGCCGGCAGCGGTACTCCCTGATGCCCAGAGTCGTCAGGTGCAGGAACATCAGTCTCAGCATCTTCTCCCTGTCCTCCGTCCTGCACATGCAGGTGAACAGGGTGCCCTGGCGTCCCTTCTTCATCCCGATGCCCGAGGTGTACACGTCCAGCGCGCCCGCGGCAAAAAGCTCCTCCGACGCGAACGCGACCGCCTCCGCGGTCATGTCGTCGAGGTTGCAGACCAGCTCGCTGACCTCATCGCTGTCATCCTCGCTCTCCCCGAGAAGGACGCGCACACAGTTGGCCTGCTCGAAGTCCTTGTTCCCCATCCCGTAGCCGATCTTCTCCGTGGTCATGATCGGCATGCTGCCGAAGGACGACACGAAGTGCTTAAGAAGCGCGGCACCGGTCGGTGTGCAGAGTTCGCCCCGCACACTGCCGCCGTAGGCGGGAATCCCGCGCAGTATATAGGCCGTGGCCGGAGCCGGCACGGGGAGTATCCCGTGGGCGCAGCGCACCTGGCCGGAACCTACATGCACCGGCGAGCAGCAGATCTTCGCGGGGGAAATCATGTCCATGAGGAGGCTCACCGCGATAACATCCGCCACGGCGTCCATGCTTCCCACCTCATGGAAATGGATGGCATCCACCGGGGCGCCGTGCACATGGCTCTCCGCCTCAGCAATCTCCCCGAACACCGCGCTGACATCCGACTTCACCTTCTCCGGAAGGGCAAGTCCTCCGATAATCTCCCGGATCTCCGCCATCCCGGTGTGATGGTGATGGCCGTGGCCGTGATCATGGTCATGTTCATGATCGTGGTCATGGTCGTGGCTGTGCTCATGGTCATGGTCGTGGTGGTGCTGATGGTCGTGACTATGCTCGTGTTCATGGTCGTGATCATGATGATCATGGTGATGCTCATGATCACTGCCCTGTTCCGCTTCGTCCGCATGCCCGTGAATCTCTTCGGCGCCGTTCCAGTCGAGGCTCTGTTCCTCCTCGCCGCCCACCTTCACGTTCATATGTGTTCCGGTGATCCCGCATTTTACGGAGGGCACCGCTTCCACACGGACTCCGGGAAGGCCGAGACCGTTCATGGTGCTGATAAACTGCTCCCTGTCCTTCTCCTCAAGCAGTTCGTACAATGCGGCGGTAAGCATATCCCCTGCCGCTCCCATGCTGCACTCAATATATAATGTCTTCATCCCTGCCTGCCGTCCTTCACTCATCTGTCTGCGTGTTCTCTTCTTCCGCAGGATTCGTCTCAGACCGTGATCTCTCCGGAAAGTATCCTCTTGTAGTCCTCGTAATTCTTCTTTATCAGCTCCGGCGTGTTCAGGCCGTAGGGGCACTTCTTCGCGCACGCGCCGCAGTGGAGGCACTGCTCCGTTTTCTTCATTTCCTCCTGCCACTCCGGAGAGAGCCACGCCGCGGAGGGCGCCCTGCGGATCATCTGCGACATCCTGGCGCACTGGTTTATCTGAATCCCCGCCGGACAGGGCATGCAGTAGCCGCAGCCCCTGCAGAAGTCGCCCGCAAGCTCCTTCCTGTCCGCCTCAATGATCTCCGTGAGCTCCGGGGTCATCTCCGCCGGGCTGTCCATGAAGGAGAGCCACTCCTTCAGTTCACTCTCCCTCTGGATGCCCCAGATCGGCACCGCATTGGGGAACTGGGAGACAAAGGCCATCGCCGCTGCGGCATTGGTGATGAGCCCGCCTGCAAGCCCCTTCATGCAGATGAATCCCATCCCTGCCTCCTCGCTTGCCTTCACGACCTCGATGTCCTTCTCCGAGGAGAGATAGCTGAAGGGGAACTGTATCGTCTCGTAGAGACCGGACTCGACCAGCTCCATCGCCACGTCGAGAAGATGGGCAGTAACGCCGATGTGGCGGATCTTTCCCCGGGCCTTCGCCTCGAGCATGCACTCATACATTCCCGTCCCGTCACCCGGCCTGTAGCACTGCTTCACGCAGTGGAACTGATAGATGTCGATATAATCCGTCTTCAGCAGGGACAGGGAGGTGTCCAGCTGTTCCCAGAACTGTTCGGGCGTCTTTGCCATGGTCTTCGTCGAAATGAAAACCTTGTCGCGCATCCCCTCAAAAGCAGCTCCGACCTTCTCCTCGCTGTCGGTGTACGCTCTTGCGGTGTCGAAGAAACGCATGCCTCCCTCATATGCCTCCCGGAGGAGCTTTACCGCGGTCTCCTTTGAGACGCGCTGGATGGGAAGCGCGCCGAAACCGTTCTGGGGAACCGTAATGCCGGTCTTTCCAAGTGTTACCTGCCTCATATTCACCTCTCCTCAAATGCTGATTTCCTCCCGCAGATCCGATGAAATTCCGGTTCCCGGGAACATGCCGGACAGCCCGCAGGGCAGCCCGGCCGGATGAACGTATAATCTTTTAGATTATACCATAATAAAAGGCCATCATGGCTGTAGTGCAGCCATGATGGCCTTCATCAGACCAGTGCATCCGATCAGTGGGCGGATTCCGCGTGCTGGAACGCGGCCAGCTCCGGATGCTCGATCTTCTCCCTGGTGTAGTTCTCGTAGGTGGGTCTCTTGTGCTTCTCGGAGTTCCAGATCTCCGCCGCGACCGGTGCCCAAGCCTCCGCATAGGGTTTAGTTTTGGCGACCAGATGCTCGACGGTCTCGTCCGACTCCTCGTTCGTGCCGTGAGCGCCGGTCTCATGGACTATCTGCTCAATCAGCTCCGGGTTCTCCAGCATCGGGCAGGGCATTAAGTGGTTGCGGTTAAAGGGCTGCCCCTCGTGATACTTCTTAAACAGCGGGGCCTGCAGCATCTCCAGGATGCTGTTGTCGTGGATGTTGGTATCCGAGAAGTGGATGAACACGCAGGGCTCCGCGTCGCCGTGGGAGTTGATGTGGAAATAGTTCCTGCCTCCGGCGATGCAGCCGCCGACGAATTCTCCGTCGTTCTGGAAGTCCATGGGATAAAACTCGATATCGCACTCATTTGAGCGGATATAGCGGATCCGCTCGATCATCTTCTTCCTCTGCTCAGGTGTGGGCATCAGCTCCGGAACAGCGTTGTTGCCCACCGGCATGAAGTGGAAGTAGAAACCGAATCTCGCGCCCTTCGACGCGATGAAGCGCAGGAACTCGTCGCTGGTGACCGCCTCGATATTATCCCTCGTGTAGCAGATGGACGTGCCGTAGACGATGCCGTACTTCTGGAAGAGGTCCATTGCGTTCATGACCGCGTCGTAATGGCCGATGCCGCGCCGCTTGTCATTGGTCTCCGGCGTACCCTCGATGGAGAGCAGGAAGGTCATGTTGCCGAGGCGGACGACTTCCTTGCAGAAGTCCTCGTCGATCAGCGTGGAGTTGTCGAACAGCGCGAACATGCAGTCGTCGTGCTTCTCCGCGAGTTTAAGGACGTCCTTCTTGCGCACCAGGGGCTCACCGCCGGTCAGCATGTAGAGGTGCGTTCCGAGCTCCTTGCCCTGGGTGACGATCTTGTCCATATCCTCGAAGGAGAGGTTGAATTTCGGGCCGTAGGTGCCGGACCAGCAGCCGATGCAGTGCATGTTGCACGCAGAGGTCGGGTCAAAGAGGATAAGCCACGGGATATTGCAGTTGTACTTCTCGCGGCTCGCACGTATGGTCTTCGTTCCGCGGAGGAAGGACTCATATCCCATATTGAGGATCATTTTCTTGAGATAGCCCGGATCCGCCTCGTCGATCACCTTGTTGATGAGCCTGAACCAGCGGTTGTCCGGATCCTGGAT
>OMSM01000305.1 GCA_900313745.1 uncultured Lachnospiraceae bacterium | reverse complement strand
GCGAGCGCAAGCTTGTAATCCTTTCCGGCCATGTTGTACAGTGCGCCGTGGGGCTTGACGTGCTGGATCTTCACCCCCGCGCTCTTCGCAAACGCATAGAGTGCGCCGAGCTGATAGGTGATATAAGCCCCTGCTTCCGCGGGCGAGACGTTCATGTTCCTGCGCCCGAAGCCCATGAGGTCCGGGTAGCCCGGATGCGCTCCGATGCCGATCCCGGCCTCCTTCGCCATCGCCACCGTCTTCTCCATCACAAGGGGATCCGACGCGTGGAAACCGCAGGCGATATTGCAGGAGGAAATTAACGGTATCACCTTCTCATCCATTCCGATGGTATACGCGCCGAAGCTCTCTCCCAGGTCACAGTTCAGATCAATCTTTGTCATTTTTCCAACCTCGCTAAATGCGGCGCCCGGTGCGTCAGCACCGCCGGCGCTCACTCCTTGAGATCCACGTTCTTCACATCAAGCAGCAGCATATGTCCCGGCGCATGCGTGATCGCGAAATCCGGCTTCACGTTCATTACGACCGACTGCGGCGTCACTCCGCAGGGCCAGAACATCGTGACCTCGCCCTCCCTGATCTCCACGGGATCGCCGAATTCCGGATGATTGATATCCTTAATTCCGATCACCGCGGGATCACCGATGTGGATCGGGCTTCCGTGCACCTTGGGGAGCGCCGCGGTGACCGTCACCGCCTTCACCACCTGTCCGTGGGGTACGGGACGCATCGAGACAACCATCTTGCCCGAGAACACACCGGCGGGCACGGTGTCTATCCCCGTGATATACATCGGGACGTTCCTGCCCATGGTGTTGTGGCGCATCTCGATCCCCGCCTCAATCATCTCCGACTCAAAACTGAACGAACAGCCGATGAGAAATCCCACCAGGTCGTCGCGCCAGAACTGCTCGACGTCGGTGTCCTCACCGCTACATACGCCCTTCTCATAAATCCTGTACTTCGGGAAATCCTTTGCGATGTCGCAGTCCTCAGCGACGAAGCGGGTGAACCTGCTTCCCGTGTCCAGCACCTCCAGCACCGGGCACGCCTTGGGATTGCGCTGGGCAAACAGAAGGAAATCATAGGCGAGATCCTTCGGCAGAATAATCAGGTTGGCCTGGGCGTACCCCGGGCACAGCCCGCTGGTCGGCTCCGTGTAGCGCCCCTCCCTGATGATGTGCCGCATTTCGACGGGGGTAAGATCCTTGTAATCACTGATCATGACTGTCACCTCCATTGGTTTGCTGTCATCTCTTCACGGCTTCGCGTCCGGATCTGGCCACCGGAACGAAGCGCTCTTTGTCAAAACTCACCAGTTCCCGTGACGGCGCCTGTAGCTCACGCTTCCGCCGCGCTGGCGCGCGCTGGGTCCCCTGCTCCACCCGGAGCGGCCCCTGCTGTCTGTGCCGGCCTCTGCCCCGCGAAGCCCGAGTATTCTTATATTTCCCGCGGGCTGTATCCGGAAGCCCTCATCAAGCCTTCTCAGGTGCTCCTTCCACGCGCTGTCGTATTCCCGAATCAGACGCTGGGCCTCCTGCACGGAGCACCGGACGAACTGCACCATCTGCCCGGGGCGCAGCTGGGCGAAGAGCGGGATGTCCACATTGATGAGGGATGCTATCTTCGCGTAACCGCCCGTGGTCTGCCTGTCCGCCATCATCACGATGGGCTCGCCGGTTCCGGAAATCTGTATGCTCCCGTTCACAATGCCGTCGGAGAGGATGTCGTAGCCGTCCACCGCCTCGACCTGAGGCCCGTTCAGCCGGAATCCCATGCGGTCGCTCTGGTTGCTGATGACGTAGGAGCTCTCGTAGAAGGTTTTTATCCCCTCCTCGGTGAACATGTCCTCCTGAGGTCCCGGGATCACGCGGACCTTCGTGATTGCGGTGTCCCCGGGCGCCACAAGCCTGCGCTCCGGAACCCACCGCCAGGAGAGGTCCTTCTTTCCGTTCTCCGGATTCCTCAGTCCGATGACATCCCCGGCCATGAGGGATCTTCCCATATATCCGCCGATCCCGCAGCGGAGGTTCGTGCTGCGGCTTCCCATTACCTCCGGGATGTCCAGGCCTCCTCCCACGGCGATGGAGCCGTAGGTTCCGACGGTATTCGTCATGATCCGGACGGTCTCGCCCGCAGGGACGTGAACAGCCTTGTTGGCAGGATATGTCCTGCCCTGAACGATAATCTCGAAATCGCCGCCGCAGACCGCGATATTGACCTCTTCGTCAAACCGCAGGATAGGCCCGATGAGGCAGAACTCGATGACTGCCTCCGAATCGTCGTTTTCCACCAGCACGTTGGCCATGTGCGAAGCGACGCGGTCAATGAAGCCGCTCGGCGCAAAGCCGCTGTTCTGGTATCCCAGCCTTCCCCTGTCCTGAATCGTAGTTCTGGGGCCG
>OMSM01000492.1 GCA_900313745.1 uncultured Lachnospiraceae bacterium | reverse complement strand
GGGGACACCAGGAGCAGCGCGTCCGCGCCGTACTCAACTGCCTTCTCCGACAGCCAGATCGCCGTCTCCGTGCTGTTGGAACCGGTACCCGCAATGACAGGCACACGCTTTTTCGTGTACTCCACGGTGAATTTGATGGCCTCCACATGCTCCATCTCGGTCATGGTAGCCGCCTCGCCGGTGGAGCCGCAGATCACTATCGCGTCTGTACCTCCCGCGATCTGGTCGTCAATAATCTCCGCAAGGACGTCATAATTCACCGCCCGGCCGTCCGCGGTAAACGGAGTGATAATCGCAACTGCCGAACCCTTAAAAACTGACATGTCTTTTCCCTCAGATGACCTCCGGGATTACCCGGAAATGAACGTGCTTCTATTGTTTTGTTTCCAGTTTCACTACTTCATCCGCCATTTCGGCGATCACAGGATCGACCGATATCCCCGTCATGATGATATCCGTCTCGCCGCGCTTCTCCAGAAGCTCGGCGAGTTCTCCGGCCTCGATGATCCTGTTGTCCACCAGGGCAAGCACCTCGTCCAGAACCAGGAGATCGCATCCGAAGGTGCACAGCACCTTCCTCGCGTAGTTTAAGCCGTTCCGGATATTGTTGAGCTCATCCTGCTTCTCCTCCTCGCTTCTGCTGCTGAAATCATAATCCGATTTCTCAAAGCGGAAAATCTTCAGCTCCGGCTCCATCCTGTGGCAGAACTCTGATTCCTCCAGTCCCTTGCCCTTTAAAAACTGGATCACAACTACCGACTCGCCCCTCGCTGCCTGCTGCAGTGCAATTCCAAGTGCCGCAGGTGTTTTTCCGTGTCCCGTTCCCGTGTAGACCGATATTTTACCTGTACCCATTGTATATGCACCTCTTGGCTGTGATAACGTATAAATATGCGCAGATAATCTGCAATATAACTCAATGTATCACTATTTATACGTTTTGTAAAATCACATCCTCTCCGGCGCACTGAAGCCGAGGCAGCTTATCGAGGTCTCCAGCAGCGAAAGCGCCAGTGAAAGAAGGGCGATCCAGCTTTCCTTCAGCGCCTCGTCCTTCTCCGCGAGTATCCTGTTTTCGTGGTAGAAGCTGTTGAAGTCGTTGCACAGCTCATAGACATAGGCGCAGAGCCTGTGCGGCGCGGACTCCTGGTGAGCCGCCTTCATCATCTCGCTGAAGCGGCACATGGTCCTGCGCAGGACCTTCTCGGATGCACCGGCGCCGTCGATGAGCACGCAGTCCGCTGCCCGCTTTCCTCCCGCCTCCTCGAACCTGCGGAGAATCGACTTGATGCGCACCATGGTGTAGAGCAGGTAAGGACCTGTATCCCCTTCAAACGAGGTGAACTTTTCCATGTCGAAGATATAGTCCTTGGATGCCTGGTTCGAGAGGTCGCCGTACTTCAAGGCTGCCATCGCCACCTGGGAGGCGATCTCCTCCGTCTCCTCCGGGGCAATCTCCGGATTGGAGCGGATTTTCTCGAGCATCTCGGCACGGATATCCGCGATCAGGGTGGAGAGGCGCATCACTCCGCCGTCGCGGGTCTTAAACGGCTTGCCGTCCTTGCCGTTGACCGTGCCGAAACCTACATGGGTAAGCTTCGTCTCCTCAGGGATGATCCCGCACTTTCTCGCAGCGCGGAACACCTGGACAAAATGCAGCTCCTGGCGCTTGTCCGTGACATAGAAGATCTCGTCGGGATGATATTTGCTCACCCTGTCGAGTATGGTTGCGAGATCCGTCGTGGTATACAGCGCCGCCCCGTCAGACTTAAGAATGATGCATGGAGGGATCTCCCTGGAGTCCGACTCCTCGGAGACATCCACAACAAGGGCGCCCTCGCTGGTGTAGGCATACCCTCCGCGCTTCATTTCCTCCACCATACCCGGGATGAGGTCATTGACCGTTGCCTCTCCGTTCCAGAGGTCGAAATCCACATCCAGATCCGCGTAATTGCGCTTCACGTCCGCGACCGAGATCTCATAGATTTTCTTCCAGAGGTCATAGATTCCGCGCTCCTTCTCCTGAAGGCGCTTTGTGGTCTCCATCGCCTCGGCATAGTACTCCGGATCTTCCTTGGACTTCTTTGAGGCTGCGGGATAGATCTCCTCCAGGTCGCTCACCGTAAAGGGAGCGTCTTCCGGATAGCTCCCGTCAAAGGAGGGATCAAAATACACAAGATCCGGGAAGCGGTGCCTGAGCTCGGTGATCACGAGCCCCATCTGCAGTCCCCAGTCGCCCATATGAATATCGGCAATGACCTCCTCGCCGTTGTACTTCGCGATGCGCTTGATCGCCTCGCCGATGACTGCCGACCTCAGGTGGCCTACGTGCAGCGGCTTGGCGACGTTCGGTCCGCCGTAATCCATCACCTTCAGCGTTCTCTTCGCGGGCATCTCAAGGCCGAACTTCTCCTCACGGGCCATCTCACGCAGATACCCGGTGAGAAAACTGTCCTTTAAGTCCAGGTTGAGAAAACCGGGCTTCACCGAGGTCACGGAGGCAAAAACCTCACTGTCCTCCCCGACGGCAGCGGCGACCTCATCCGCAATCATAAACGGGGCCTTGTGATACTGCTTCGCGCCTGCCATCGCGCCGTTGCACTGGTACTCGCAGAGATCCGGACGGTTAGATACCGTCACCGTCCCAAGAGAAGGGTCATATCCCGCTTTCTCAAAAGCCCTGCCCATCTCCTCACTGATTCTGCCTAATAATGTCTGCATCCTGCTCCCTTCCGGCAGCTTACCTGACGGGCCGCCGTTCAGCTTTAAAGGAATACCGGCGCTTATGTCGCCTTATTCCTGGAATAAACGCACCCGCAGTAATCCTGCCGGTAGAGTGAATACTTCTCTGAAAGCTCCACGGAGCGCTTATATCCGTTCTTTTTCTTGAAATCCGAGGGAAGCCACTTTACTCCTTCCCTCTCTGCTGCCATCCGTCCGATCCGGTTGAGATCGTCCGCCCGTTTCATCGGGCTTATGGTCAGCGTCGTCGTCACATAGTCAAATCCGCCGTCTGCCGCCGCCTTAGCAGCGCCGCCCAGCCTAAGGGCGTAGCAAGCAAGGCATCTCTCCCCGCCCTCCGGGCAGCTCTCCTTTCCCTTCGCGGCTTCAAGGAACCTGTCCGGGTCGTAAGGCGCCTCGGCCGTGCGTATAAGAGAAGCGCCGGGAACATCTCCGCACTCCCGGTTCAGTTCCGCTATAAGGCGTTTTTCTTCGGCGAGGCGTCTTTGGTATTCCGCTTCTTCGATATTGGGATTGTAATAGTAAACCGTCACATCGAAATGCAGCCTGAGATACTCAAGACATGCCGAAGAACACGGCGCGCAGCAGGCATGAAGGAGAAGCGAGGGGCGCTTTGCCGCCTTATCCCCGCGGGCGGTGATCTCCTCCATCTGCCTGTAATAGTTTTCCCTGGACCGATTATTCATTTCCTGTTTCCGGGAGACACTCCTTCTTAAAGTCCCCGCCCTCTTCCCGTGCGGGGACCTGGTATCTTACCCCTTGAAATACTTTACACCGGACTCAAAGATCTTCATGTCCTGCTCGCCGGTGATGTTGATTGCGACACCGGCTCCGATGCGCTCCGCATGGCACATCTTGCCAAGCACCCTTCCGTCCGGCGAGGTAATTCCTTCTATCGCGAGATAAGAACCGTTGATGTTCCACTCTCCGTTCATTGTTACCCTTCCGTCCGGATCGCAGTACTGCGTCGCCACCTGCCCGTTTGCGATGAGGCGGTCCAGCCACTGCCTTGGAGCAACGAAGCGTCCCTCGCCATGGGATGCGGGATTAACATATACTCCGCCGGCCTTTACCCCGGCAAGCCAGGGCGATTTGGTCGATACCACACGGAGATAAGCCTCCCTGGAAATGTGACGGCCGAGCGTGTTATAGGTAAGTGTAGGCGAATCCGCGTCCTGTCCGGTTATCTGCCCGCTGGGTACGAGCCCAAGCTTGATCAGCGCCTGGAAACCGTTGCAGATGCCCAGTGCGAGGCCGTCCCTCTCATTAAGGAGCTTCTCCACAGCCTCTTTAATGTGCTCGTTCCTGAACGCGGTCGCGAAGAACTTGGCGGAGCCGTCCGGCTCGTCGCCCGCGGAGAAGCCGCCCGGGAACATGATGATCTGGGACTGGCCGATTCCCTTCGCGAAGGCATCGACCGACCCGCGGATATCCTCCGCAGTGCGGTTGGTGAACACCGTAGTGATAACCCTCGCCCCCGCGCGCTCAAAGGCAGCCGCCGAGTCATACTCGCAGTTTGTTCCGGGGAACACCGGGATAAACACGACCGGCTGTGCAACAGGATGAGAGATGATCGCGGGGCTCTTCTCCGTGAATACCGGAAGCGCGATATCCTCCTCAGGAGAGGAAGCTGCAGCCACTGCAGGGAACACACCGTCCAGGGTCTTATCCCAGGCTCTCAGCGCGTCTTCAAGGCTGAGGGCGGAATCTCTGAAGGAGAATTCCGCGTCCCCGTCGTCCGCGCTCTCCGTCACCGTGCCGATAATCTTGAACTCATAATGTCTGGATTCCTCCAGGTCGTTTGCGTCCGCGGGGCTCATCTCCAGAATAATATCGCCCATGCGGTTCTCAAAGAGGTTCTCGAGATCGAGACCGCCGTCAAAATGAACACCAAAGTGCCCGCCGAAAGCCATCCTTGCCGCAGCTGCAGCAGCGCCGTCCGGTCCGACGACATAAGCTGCCATAACCTTCCCCTGCGCCATCAGCTCGCGGATATCGTCATAGAGCGCCTGGACATCCTCGTACACCGGAATGTCATAGTCATCTCTCTCCAGCCTGAACTGAACAAGGAGGTCACCCTCCTTCTTGATCTCGGGCGTAATGACATTGCGGATCTGGTCGACGTCCACCGCAAAGGATACCAGTGTGGGCGGTACGTCGATATCGTTAAAGGTGCCGGACATCGAATCCTTGCCGCCTATGCTCGCAAGCCCGAAGCCGATCTGCGCGTCGTACGCTCCGAGCAGTGCCGCAAAAGGCTCGCTCCAGCGGGCGGGATCCTCCGACATCCTGCGGAAAAATTCCTGGAAGGTGAAATGCACATTGCGGTAGTCACCGCCGGATGCCACGATTTTAGACAATGACTGCGTCACTGCGTAAATCGCGCCGTGGTAGGGGCTCCACTTGGAGAGATACGGATCGAATCCGTAGCTCATCATCGTCACTGTGTCCGTCCTGCCGCCGAGCACCGGAAGCTTCGCGATCATCGCCTGGGTCTTCGTGCGCTGATACTTTCCGCCGTAGGGCATGTTCACCGTCGCGGCGCCGATGGAGGAATCGAACATCTCCACCAGGCCCTTCTGGGAGCAGGTGTTGAGATCCGCGAGCTGGGCTCTCAGCGCCCCCGCGAAATCTTCCTTCTCCACTGCCGCTTCCACATCCGGAACAGCGATCCGGTCGAGATAGTTGCTGTCCTCGTCAGGAGCCTCCACGAAGACGTCCGCCTCCTGGTGCGCCCCATTGGTATCCAGGAAGGACCTCGCGATATCCACAATTTTCTCGCCGCGCCACACGAGAGTGAGCCTTGGCTCCTTTGTCACGACCGCAACCGTGGTCGCCTCCAGGTTCTCCTCCGCGGCATAGCGCAGGAATTCCGCCTCGTTCTCCGGGGCGACCACGACAGCCATTCGCTCCTGGGATTCGGAGATTGCAAGCTCCGTACCGTCAAGGCCCTCGTACTTCTTCGGCACCTTGTCAAGGTTTACCTTGAGTCCGTCGGCGAGCTCACCGATGGCGACGGAAACTCCGCCCGCCCCGAAGTCATTGCACTTCTTGATGATCTCCGTCACCTCCGGCCTCCGGAAGAGACGCTGCAGCTTGCGCTCCGTCGGTGCGTTGCCCTTCTGCACCTCCGCCCCGCATTCCGTTAAGGATTTTTCCGTGTGAATCTTGGAGGAGCCCGTCGCACCTCCGATGCCGTCACGGCCTGTCCGGCCGCCGAGCAGCACGATCACGTCGCCGGGATCCGAGGAGCGCCTTATGACGTGCGCCCTGGGGGCGGCGCCCATCACCGCGCCGATCTCCATGCGTTTGGCGACGTAATCCGGGTGATAAATCTCATCCACAAGACCGGTAGCAAGTCCGATCTGGTTTCCGTAGCTTGAGTATCCGGAAGCCGCCCCTGTCACCAGTTTTTTCTGCGGAAGCTTGCCCTTCAGCGTCTTCTCCGCGGGAGCAGTGGGATCCGCCGCGCCGGTCACGCGCATTGCCTGATAGACATAGCCCCTTCCGGAGAGCGGATCGCGGATCGCGCCGCCGAGACAGGTCGCGGCACCGCCGAAGGGCTCAATCTCCGTAGGGTGGTTGTGGGTCTCGTTCTTGAAGAAGACCAGCCACTCCTCCTCCACGGGCCCGTTTCCGTAATCTGCCTTCACCGGCACGACGATGGAGCAGGCGTTATTCTCCTCCGAGTCCTCCATGTCGGTCAGTTTCCCCTCGGCCTTAAGCTGCTTCATCCCCATCAGCGCAAGGTCCATGAGACAGATGTACTTGTCCTCTCTTCCCTGATAAAGAGCCTCGCGAGTGTCAAGATAGCTCTGGAAGGTGGTTTTCATCGGTTCCGCCATCCTTCCGTCGGCGAATTCTATAGATTTTAACTCCGTGGAGAACGTAGTGTGGCGGCAGTGATCCGACCAGTAGGTATCCAGCACCCGGATTTCCGTGATCGTCGGATCCCTGTGTTCCTCCTCCGCGAAGTAGGTACGGATAAAGCGGAAATCCGCTTCGGTCATGGCAAGGCCGAGAGAGGCGTAGAGCGCGGAAAATTCCTTCTCCGGCATGGAGGTGAAATTCTTCAGTACCGCGACGTCCTCCGGCTCCGGGAAATCGATATCGAGCGTATCCGGCTTTTCCAGTCCGGTTTCCCTGGAATCCACGGGGTTGATGCAGTACGCCTTGATCTTCTCCAGTTCTTCGTCGGAGATCTCCCCTGTGAGCATGTAGACGGATGCGCTTCTCACCGTTGCGGAAGCGTTCTCATCAATAAAACGGATACACTGCTCCGCGGAATCCGCCCGCTGGTCGAACTGCCCCGGAAGCGGCTCCACACCGAAAACTCTCGCCCCTTCAGGAATCTCTATGGACTCACGGTAGAGGATATCGACGGGAGGCTCACTGAACACCATGTAGAGCGCCTTCTCAAAAACCTCATCCCCGATGTGTTCCACATCATAGCGGATAAAAATGCGCACGCCTTCGATTCCCTTCACTCCAAGGAACCCAAGGATATCCTCCTTAAGTTTCCCTGCGGCGACCGCATACTCCGGTTTCTTTTCCACATAGATGCGCCGAACTGTACTCATATCCTTCCTTTCTCAGCTTTTAAGAAGTACCTCGAAAAGGTACTGGATTTCCCGGTCCACGGATTCCTCATCCATGTCCATGGTTACTGCGGATATCCGCAGTCCCTCCATCGCCCGCATAATAATGCATGCGGCGCTGTGCGGATCCGGGCACTCGAACTCCCCGGAGGCATTGCCCTCCCCGATGAGGTGTTCCACCACCGAGAGAGCCTGTCCGTACTGCTCCCTGAGCATTCTCCGGACGCTCTCCCCCTCCGGCATGGAGGCGAATTCCCAGGTTGCCTGCGACATCACGCTCCCGTACTCCAGGAGCTCCTTCTTCTGGGCGGAAAGAAAAACCTCCAGAATCCTGGCCGGAGAGGCATTTTCGGGAATACTGGCAGCAAAAACATCATCCGCCTCTTCCTGCTCCATCCGGAGTACGTCGAGAAACACTTCCTCCGTACTCCCGTAATAGAGGTACAAGCCTCCGCGGCTGATCCCGCAGGCATCGATAATATCCTTCATGGTCACGCGCTTGAAGCCCTTCTCTCCGAAGATTCCGCGCGCCTTCTCAAGGATCAGTTTTCTCTTCCGTTCTGCCTTCGTCCCCAAAAAACTCTCCAGCGCAGCCAGCCTAAGATCACTTCACAGGATTATATCAGCAAATCGCGCTCCCTGTCTATGAGCTCCCTGTGTTATGATAATTCCCTGATCACAAAAAAACGCGGCACAGGTATCAAAAACCTGTACCGCCCGCGAAACCCAGCTTACAGCGGAAGCACTTCCTGCGCTCCGCGAACCGAATAAAAGATGAAATACCTGCTGCTATTCCTGAAGCTTACGCTTCGATATCTGCTGAAACCTCTCTCCTTCGTCCCGGCCGTCACGGTCATGGTGATGATCTTCTACTTCTCATCCCAGCCCGCGGAAGAAAGTGCTGCGCAGAGCCAGTACATCACCCGCCGCGTGGTCACGAAGATCGACAGCACCTTCGATATGGAGTGGAGCGACGAGCAGATCGCGATCTACGAGATACGCCTCGAGCACTATATCCGCAAGGCCGCGCACATGGCGGAATACTTCCTTCTCGCCTTCACCCTTGCCGTCCCGCTCTATGTGTACGG
>OMSM01000358.1 GCA_900313745.1 uncultured Lachnospiraceae bacterium | reverse complement strand
TCAAGATCATCGGCGACAACACCGACATGTATGCACAGGCCTACTTCGATTACGATTCCAAGAAGTCCGGCGGCGTGACCATGTCCCACCTGCGCTTCGGCAAGAAGCCCATCAAGTCCACCTACCTCATCCATCAGGCGAACTTCGTAGCCTGCCACAAGGCATCCTACATTCATCAGTTCAACATGGTGCAGGAGCTGGTCGACGGCGGCACCTTCCTGCTGAACTGCCCCTGGACCGTTGAGGAGCTTGACAAGGAGCTTCCCGGCCAGGTCAAGAAGTTCATCCACGACCACAAGATCAACTTCTACATCATCGACGGCGTGAAGCTGGGCATCGCGACCGGAATGGGCGCAACCCGCATCAACACCATCCTTCAGTCCGCGTTCTTCAAGCTGGCGGAGATCATCCCCACCGAGCAGGCCATCGAGCTCATGAAGGCCGCCGCGGCGAAGACCTACGGCAGCAAGGGCCAGGACGTTGTCGACAAGAACTGTGCCGCCATCGACGCCGGCGCGATCAACGTCGTCAAGGTTGAAGTCCCCGAAGCATGGGGCGAGTGCGAGGATGAAGGACTCAAGGTCGGCGGAGCTACCGAGGGCCGCGAGGACGTCGTCGCTTTCGTCAACAACATCCAGGCAAAGGTCAACTCCCAGGAGGGCAACACCCTTAAGGTTTCCGATCTCCTGCCTTATTCCGACGGCTCCACGCCTTCCGGCTCCTCTGCATTCGAGAAGCGCGGCATCGCCGTCTCCATCCCGATCTGGGATCCTTCCTGCTGCATCCAGTGCAACCGCTGCTCGCTGGTCTGCCCTCACGCGGCAATCCGCCCGGTCGTTCTGGACGAGGCCCAGGCAGCTGCTGCGCCTGAAGGAATGCCTATGCTTCCGATGACCGGAATGCCTCAGTACAAGTTCTCGATCGTTGTCTCCGCTTTCGACTGCGAGGGCTGCGGCTCCTGCGCGAACGTGTGCCTTGGCAAGAACAAGGAAGTCGAAGGGAAGAAGGCCCTCAACATGGCCGACTTCGAAGCCAACATGGGCATTCAGAAGTACTTCGACTACGGCGTGACCATCCCCGAGAAGGCCGACGTGTTCGAGAAGAACAGAGTCGTCTCCGGCAAGGGCAGCCAGTTCAAGAAGCCTCTGCTCGAGTTCTCCGGCGCATGCGCAGGCTGCGGCGAGACTCCTTATGCAAAACTGATCACCCAGCTCTTCGGTGACCGCATGTACATCGCCAACGCGACGGGCTGCTCCTCCATCTGGGGCAACTCCTCACCTTCCACCCCTTACACCGTCGACTTCAAGGGACACGGCCCCGCATGGTCCAACTCCCTGTTCGAGGATGCTGCGGAGTTCGGTCTGGGCATGTTCCTCGGCCAGGATGCCATCCGCGGTGAGATCGCTGCCGACGCCAAGGTTCTCGCCGAGGCAGGCGTAGCCGAGGCCCAGGAGTGGCTCGACACCATGAACGACGGCGCGAAGAACGGCGCTGCTTCCGAGAAGTTCCTTGCGGCTCTCGAGGGCTGCGATCTTCCCGAGGCAAAGGATGTCCTCGCGAAGAAGGATTATGTCGCCAAGAAGTCCCAGTGGATCTTCGGCGGTGACGGCTGGGCATTCGATATCGGCTTCGGCGGTCTGGATCACGTGCTTGCATCCGGCAAGGATGTCAATGTCATGGTCTTCAACACCGAGGTTTACTCCAACACCGGCGGACAGTCCTCCAAGGCTACTCCTCTCGGCGCTGTCGCCCAGTTCGCGGCAGGCGGCAAGGAGACCAAGCAGAAGGATCTCGCTGCCATCGCGATGAGCTACGGTTACGTCTATGTTGCCCAGATCGCCCTCGGTGCGAACTATGAGCAGGCGGTCAAGGCCATTGCCGAGGCTGAGGCTTATCCGGGACCTTCGCTGATCATCGGTTACGCTCCCTGCATCAACCACCACATCAAGGTCAAGGGCGGAATGTCCAAGGTCATGGATGAGGAGAAGGCAGCGGTCGATGCCGGCTACTGGAACCTGTTCCGCTTCAACCCCGCCGCAGAGAAGAAGTTCTCCCTCGACAGCAAGGCTGCTACCGTACCTTACGGTGACTTCCTCGCCAGAGAGGCCCGCTACACCTCCCTGCAGCTCAAGAATCCGGAGAAGGCAGAGCGCCTGTTCGCAGAGGCAGCGCAGAATGCGGAAGCACACTTCGCTTACCTCAGCAAGCTGAACGATCTGTACAACAACTGATCACCGGAAAGTATTAAGATCATCTAAATTGTATACAAAAGCCTTGATTTTATTCAGGGCGGCAGATACAATAATTTTGCGCCGTCGGGAACGTATGTTTCCGGCGGCGCATGTAGTAAGGCAAGAATTATTAGCCTTGGCTAACTAAACACGGCGAATGCGGCGGCCATGTCTGACCTGCATAGCCACAAGTACAAGGAGGTTACACAATGGCACGTAAAGTTAATGAAGAGATGTGCGTTTCCTGTGGCGCATGCACAGGCACCTGCCCTGTCGGCGCGATCACATTGGAAGCCACCGCTGTTATCGATGAGAATGTATGCATCGACTGCGGCGCATGCGAGGCCGGCTGCCCTGTCGGCGCGATCGCCGAGGCGTAATCGCTGTCAGCGAAAATCACGCATAATATCAGAACCGCTGCAGAGCTTTCGCTCTGCAGCGGTTTTCTTTTTCCGCTGCGGAAGGTATAAGGCTCACCCTCCATACTGTTTTCATCCGGAGAGACCGCAGGGTTATCTTACCTTAACAAGGCTCTGGTTCTCAACCCTGAAGACCGCGTCGCACTTCTCTATCGTCGTAAGCCTGTGTGCGACGATGATCAGCGTCTTCTTTCCGTGAAGCCTCTCGATGGCGTCCATAATCGCCGTCTCGGTGTCATTGTCCAGAGCGCTGGTCGCCTCGTCGAAGATCATGATCTCCGGATCGTTGTACAGTGCCCTGGCGATGGCAATCCTCTGCCGCTGTCCTCCGGAGATACGCATTCCGCGCTCTCCTATCCCGGTATCCAGGCCGTCGGGAAGTCCGCGGACGAATTCGTCCATCTGCGCCTCCTCCAGCACCTCCCAGATCCTCTTCTCACTTACCTCTTCGGGAAGCACGCCGTAAGCAATATTATTGCGTATGGTATCGTCCAGCATGAACATCATCTGCGGAACGTAGCCGATATTTCTGTACCAGCCCGGCAGGTTTTCCGAGATGTCCGTGCCGTCCACGGTAATCCTGCCCTTCTGGGGTTTCAGGAGCCCCAGGAGAATATCCACCGCGGTCGATTTTCCCGCACCGGAGGGACCGATCAGGCCTATCGAGGCTCCGATAGGTATGGTCAGCTCCGCATCTTTGAGTATATCCACCTCCGTATTCGGGTACCGGTAGGAGATGTTTTCCAGTCTGACCTCCCTGGTAAATGGCAGCGCTTTCACCGGCTCGTCGCTGGTGTAGAAGCTCTCCGCCCCCTCGGCATGAACCTCGGCAAGCACCTTCTCCACTGCCGTGAGACAAGGCTCATAGTAGGAGATATTGTTCATTGCCTGGGTGATCCTGTTCGCGCTCGGCATGATGCGGACAGCCACCATGGCCAGAAGTGCGATCCGGCTCAGATTCGCGACCGCGTCCTCGCCGCTTCCAAGAAAGATGCCGACCATCAGCAGAATTCCCACCATCACCACGGTTTCAATGGAAAGCCTCGGAATATTGGAGAGCGACATCTGCTCCACCTGTATCCTGCTCAGCCGGTCTCCGCTCCTGTCGTACTGGTCGACGAAATACTTCTCCTTGTTGAGGACCTTGGTCTCCTTCATTCCGTTGAAGGCCTGCATGAGCCACTTCGTCACAAGGGCGTTGTTGTCCACAACCTCCTGCCCGTACCTGCGCAGTATCGGCCCGAAAACCTTCTTGTTGACGAAGAGGATGACCAGAATAATCGCGGTCATGAGAAGCGTCATCTGCGTGCTGAGCGTCATGGACAGGATGAACAGCGCAAGGAAGATAATGAGTTCCGTGGAGAGCTGGAGTATCGTAAGAATCAGGTTGTAGACTCCGCTGACGTCGCTGCTGATATGCCGCAGCGTGAGCGGAGTGCTGGAATCGAGATAAAACTCATACGGCTTCGAGACAAAGAGCTTGAACACGCTCTTCGCGGACCTGTACTGGTAGCGGTAGACGTAGCGGTACTGCAGCCTGTACATGAAGTAGAGATACAGGTTCTTGATCACGAAGATCGCGATCAGCACGGCGACAAGGAGAATCAGAAAACTGCCGGGCGATTTCATGCCGAGAAGCTCGTACACGAAACGGAGGTAGCGGTTCTCCATGACCTGGGAGGGGTTCATTGCCACCGTAATGAGCGGGACGACCAGAGACGTTCCGATGGTCTCCAGCGCGGCGCCGAGGAGCATCATCAGGAAAAGCGCCCCTATGATCTTCCTCTGCCGCACATCCAGTATGTTGTAGACTCGCTTTAAAATCTGCATATCCGATAACGTCTGCAAGGTCAAAACTAAAGACCGCGCCAGGGCATATTCCGCCGGCATCCGGCGCCGTCCGCGCCGGGCTTTCACCGCCGCTTAGTCGGCGTAGCCGCCCCGGGCGGATCCTCCGACAAGGTTGGCGAACTTGGTGAGCTGAGGCTGCCAGGAGAGCTCCACCGTCCCGATCGGGCCGTTTCTCTGCTTGGCTATGATAATCTCCGCAACTCCCCTCTTCTCCGTGTCCGGGTTGTAGTAATCGTCACGGTAGATGAACATGACCACGTCCGCATCCTGCTCGATGGCCCCGGACTCGCGCAGGTCAGAGAGCATCGGCCGGTGGTTCGGCCTTCCCTCCACCGCTCGGGAAAGCTGCGAGAGCGCGATGATCGGCACATTAAGCTCCCTCGCAAGAGATTTGAGTGCCCGCGAGATATCCGAAATTTCCTGCTGCCTGGAATCATTGGCTCTCGATGCCGTCATCAGCTGCAGATAGTCGATGATCACCAGCTGCAGTCCGAATTCACTCTTGTATTTGCGGCATTTCGTCCGCATCTCCGTGACCGACAGCGCCGGGGTATCATCGATGATGAGACGGCTCCTTCCGATCTCCCCCGCACTCTCAATGAGGTCCACCCATTCTGTTTCGGTGAGATCCCCGGTGCGGATCTTCTGGGCGTCTACGTGGGATTCCATCGCGAACAGCCGGTTGACCAGCTGCTCCTTGCTCATCTCGAGCGAGAAGACCGCGACGCAGCGGTCATCCTTAAATGCGCAGTTCTCCGCTATGTTCAGGGCAAAAGCGGTTTTGCCCATGGAAGGACGGGCCGCGATGAGGATAAAGTCCGCGTTCTGAAGCCCGGCAGTCCGGTTGTCCAGGTCGGTGAAGCCCGTGGCGATGCCGGTGACGTTTCCCTTGATCTTCGACGCCTCCTCGATCCTGCGCATCGCATTAAGGACAATCTGGCGGATCGGGACGAAATCGGCGGTCTGCCTCGTCTGCGTAAGCTCAAAAATCCGCTTTTCCGCATCGTCCATGATCTCTTCCGTCGCTTTGCTCCCCACATAGCAGTCGGAGGCGATTTCCTCATTAAGGCGGATCATCCTGCGAAGTATGGATTTCTCCGCGACGATCTGCGCATAGGAACGGATATTTGCCGAGGTCGGCACCTGAGCGACAAGCTGCTGGATAAACTCCGGCCCCGCGGTTTCCGGGGGCAGGTTTTTCTCCCTCAACGCGTTGATCAGCGTCACGACGTCCACATCCACGTTTTTGCGTGCCATGGAAAGTATTGTGTCAAAGACGATGCCGTACTGCCGGGAATAGAAGTCCTCCCCGGTCAGCATCTCCGACGCCGTCTCCGCCGCCTGGTTGTCCATGATCATCGCACCGAGAACAGACTGCTCCGCCTCCATGCTGTGCGGCATTACCCGCTTTACGACTTCTTCGTCAGCCATTCCTTACCCTCATCAGGCGCAGACTGTCCGGGCCGGCCGCCTCCTGCTTCCGCCCCTTCATCCTGCTGCCCGGGACTCTTCTTCCGTCTCCCGGGTTTACGCTTACTGCTCCTTCACCTGTACGGAGAATTTGCCGGTCACCTCGGGATGCAGCTTGATCGCCACTTCATGTGTGCCGAAGGTCTTGATCGGCTCGGCGAGCTGGATCTTCTTCTTGTCCAGATCAAGGCCGAACTGCTTCTTCGCCTCCTC
Organism: uncultured Lachnospiraceae bacterium; assembly: GCA_900313745.1. Taxonomy (GTDB): domain Bacteria; phylum Bacillota; class Clostridia; order Lachnospirales; family Lachnospiraceae; genus CAG-791. The sequence continues at coordinate 4,501 of OMSM01000358.1, read as the reverse complement.
GGCGATCTCCTTCGAGGAAACGGAACCGAACGCCTTGCCGTCCTTGCCGGCCTTCATGGAAACGACGATCTTCACCCCGGCAAGCCTGCCGGAGAGCTCACGGGCCTCCGCGAGACGCTCCGCAGCCTTCTTCTCCTCGTTTTTCTGGCGGAGCTTCAGCTCGTTGCGGTTTTTGTCGGTTGCCTCGACGGCAAGCTTGCCGGGGAGGAGTTTGTTTCTCGCGTATCCGTCGCTCACTTCTACAATATCGCCGGCCTTCCCCAGCGCTCTCACATCCTGCAGTAAGATCAGTTTCATGATAATTCTCCTTCCTCGATCATCTGATCGATCGTCCGCTTAAGCACTCCTATGGCCTCGGGCACCGTCACGTCGCTCATCTGGCAGCCGGCCATGTTCATGTGGCCTCCGCCGCCGAGGTGCTCCATAATCACCTGCACATTGACCTCATCGATGGACCGCGCGCTGATGAAGACCTGGTTCTGATAGTCCGTGAGGATAAAACTCGCCCGGACGCCCTTGATATTAAGCAGCTCGTTGGCCGCCCGGGCGCCGATCACGGTGGGATTGGGAACATCGTGGCCGGTACACACGGAAATCGCGTATGTGCCGCGGTAGATCTCCGCCTGGGAGACCGCGTCCGCCCTTGCCTTGTACTCGTTCGCGTCCTCGCGGAAGAGCTTCCGCACGCGCGCGACATCGGCGCCGTTCCTGCGGAGGAACGCGGCCGCCTCAAAGGTCCGCACGCCCGTCCTTGCGATGAAATTGTTGGTATCCACAACGATGCCCGCATAGATCGCGTCGGCTTCCTCCGGGCGTATGTGGATCGTCTCCCCGATGTACTGAAGGATCTCGGAGACCATCTCACAGGCGGAGGAAGCGTAGGCCTCCACGTAGGAGAGTGTCGCGTTCTCGATCACTTCGCTCCCTGCGCGGTGATGGTCCAGCACCACGATCGATTTGCACAGCCGGAGCAGTTCCGGACACTCGGTGATGCTGGGCTTGTTCACATCCACGACGACCAGGGCGCCGTTTCCGCTCGCATTGTCAATCGCCTGCTGACTGTTGTAGAAGAGGTCCTCCGGATACTCCGGATTTCCCTTGAAGAGCTCAAGCACCGGCTTCAGGGAGTTGGTGATCTCGTTGATCACGATGTGAGCCTCCTTGCCAAGGGTCGCCGCGATGCGGTAGACGCCGATGGCCGAGCCCAGGGAATCCACGTCGCCGAGCCGGTGTCCCATGATGAAGACCTTGTCCCTCGCCATCAGGATTTCCTTCAGCGCCTGGGCCTTGACGCGGGCTTTTACGCGGGTGTTCTTCTCGACCTGCTGAGTTTTGCCTCCGTAATACAGCGTGTTCTGAGGGGTGCGGACCACCGCCTGGTCGCCGCCCCTGCCCAGCGCGAGGTCGATTGCGTTCCTTGCGAATTCATAGTTCTGCGCGAAGGTCAGGCCGCCGTAGCCGGCGCCTATGCTCAGCGTGATCGCCATCTCGTTGCCGATGTTGACCGTTTTGACGTCCGAGAGGAGGTCGAAGCGGCTCTCCTGCAGCGAGGCAAGAGATTTCTTGCGCATGATGACGAAGTACTTGTCTTTCTCTATCTTGGTACAGATGCCGTCCACTCCGGCGATATACTTGTTGATCTTACGGTCGATCAGCGCGGTGAGGAGCGAGCGCCGGACATCCTCGACGGACTCGAGCGCCTCATCATAATCGTCCATGTAGATGAACGCCGTAACCAGGCTCTGGTCGTCCACCTCCTGCAGTGCGATGCGTGTCGCCGTCTCATTGAAGAGCGTCACCGCGTAGAGACAGCCGTTGTAATCCTCCGCGTCGATGATGTCGCTGTTCGTCGCCATCTCGTCGAGAGGGATCCGGGTGAACTGCACATTGAAGTAACTGCCCGCGTACTCCATCTCAACTTCGGTTTCCCCCTTCTCCTCATCCGGGAGATGGTCCCTCGTCAGCGAGGGAAAAATCGAGGTGATGGACTTGCTGTAGTCCTTCTCCTTCCCGGTCAGCTGGAGGAACTCCTCATTCATCCAGATAAAGTGTGCCGTGTCATCAAGGATGGCATAGGGCAAAGGAAGCTCCTTTAAGAACTGCCGCTGGATCTGTCCGTATTCGGTGGCGAAGCTCACAAGCTCATTCATGAAGACCGAGCGGTTGTTCAGGTAGAGCACCAGCACGATCACGAAGTAGACAACAATGAACGCGGAGAGAATAAGTGCGGAAGGCAGGCTTATGAAGTAGAGGATCACATTGACCAGGATAAGGAAGAACCCCAGCCGAAGCGGTGCGTTGAAATAACTGGCCAGCCTGCCCTTGAGCTTTACATGATTATTCATCAAAAGCATCCCCCAAAGTCATAATATATGACAAATATATATTATAGCATAAAACATGCAGTTCCTGCTTCTTCGGGGGTGAAGGCGGACAGGCCCGGAAGATGTGTGAAAACAAAAAGTGCGGGCTTTCCGGCCCGCACTTCCTATGCTGTGGATTTAGTCGCCACTGCTCCGATCAGATCTCGGTATAAGGAAGAATCGCCATATGACGAGCTCTCTTGATCGCAACCGTGACCGCTCTCTGATGGGTGGAGCAGGTGCCGGTGATGCGGCGGGGAAGGATCTTGCCGCTCTCGGAAACATACTTGCGGAGCTTCGCAGCATCCTTGTAATCGATCTTGTTGTCCTTGCCGCAGAACACGCAGACCTTCTTCTTCCTGTGGAAATTGTTGCTCTTCTTGCGGAAAGGCGCATCCGCACCGCTTCTCTCGCTTCTGTTAAATGCCATCTTGTGCCTCCTGTCTTGCATCCGGGGCCGTCAGGACCCGGTTCATCCATTCAACTGTACATTGCCGGTCAGGTAAAAGGAAGCTCCTCATCGATTCCGTCCGGGATGTTCATGAACCCGTCCCCGGGTGCGGAGGGCTGCTCGTAACCGCCGCCCGGACGATTGTAGCTGCTGCCCTGATTATTGTTGTAGCTTCCGCCGTAATTTCCGCCTCCGTCGTAGCCGCTGCCGCTGTTCTGCGACGCGCTCTTGCTCTCGGCGAACTCCTGATCCTCTGCTACGACCTCGGTCGTGTAGACCTTCTGGCCTTCCTTGTTGGTGTAGCTTCCCGTCTGAATCCTTCCGGTCACGACGAGTTTCGTACCCTTATGGCAGTACTTTTCGACAAACTCGCCTGATTTTCCGAACGCGACACAGGAAATGAAATCAGCTGTCTGCTGATCACCGCTGTTGTCGCGGCTCCTTGTGAACCTGCGGTCGACTGCGAGAGTATATCTCGCGATCGCCATGGAGTTCTCACCCTGTGTATAGCGGACCTCAGGATCTCTGGTTAAACGGCCCATAAGTATGACTTTATTCATGCTGTCCTCGACTTTCCGTTAGTCAACGTCCTGTCGTACGCATAAATACCTGATGACATTGTCCATAATGCGCATACGGCTCTCGATCTCGCTGATCGCTGCAGCCTCGGCATCGAAATGAACGAAATAGTAGAAACCTTCGTTCATCTTCTGGATCTCGTAAGCCAGCTTCTTCTTGCCCCATTCCTCAACATCATTCACCGTGCCCCCGAAACGGGTGACAAGTTCCTTGATGCGGTCAACGGCTGCTGTTCTGGCTTCGTCATCGATCTGCGCATTCACAACAACGGCTAACTCGTACTTGTTCATGCTTTCATTACCTCCTTGCGGTCTAATGGCCCTGCACTTCGCAGAGCAAGGGTATTCCTGCGGACTTTAAGTCCCACGGAATTATAGAATATCACACTGCTCCCGCCGATTCAATCTTTTTTACGGCTTTCTCCAGTTTTGTTCTGGAGAGCATGACCTGGTGTCCGCAGCCTTCGCACTCGATGCGGAAATCTGCACCGGAGCGCAGCACCTTCCAGGTGCTGCTTCCGCAGGGATGGGTCTTCTTAAGCGTGACCACGTCGCCCGGATTGATGATCATTCCCATGGTTCAGTTCCTTATTGCAAAGCCGGGGAATCCACGCGGCTTCTCAGAGCAGGGCGTCCGCAGCGGAGAGGACCTCGCCGATGCTGTCCGCGATGACAAGTTCTGCATCGCTGTCCACGTGCGTCGCGCTCTTGTTAATGAGGACAAGATGCTTCCCGCGGAAGTAGTCGACAAGTCCGGCAGCGGGATAGACCACAAGGGATGTCCCGCCGATAATCAGCGTATCCGCAGCGCGGATCTCACTCACCGATTCCTCAACGGTCCTCATGTCCAGGCCTTCCTCATAGAGGACCACGTCGGGCTTCACTCTCCCGCCGCACTTCGGGCATACCGGCACGCCCACCGTTTCCGAGACGATCTCTATCCCATACGGAGTCCCGCATTTCTCACAGTGGTTCCTCATAACGCTTCCGTGAAGCTCCAGTACCTTCTTCGATCCTGCCGCCTGATGAAGGCCGTCGATATTCTGGGTGACCACCGCCTTAAGCCGGCCCTCCGCCTCCCATTTGGCCAGCACCTTGTGCGCCTTGTT
>OMSM01000302.1 GCA_900313745.1 uncultured Lachnospiraceae bacterium | reverse complement strand
CCCCCGCTCACGGGCAGCATCTCCATAAGGAGCCGGAAATCCTCGCCGGTCCTCCCCTCGGGGAAGGGATGCATAAGAAGAAGCTTCCTCGGAGTGAGCTTGGTGCACAGAGAGCTGTCCCCCGTGTAGAGATAGAGCCTCCGGATGAATTCCTCCGGGGAAATGAGCTCCGGTGTCCGTACCGGGGGCAGCACGTCCGGAAGGCTGTTTCCCGACTCATCCACCTCCCTGCGCCCGATCTGGAGTATCAGAGTCCCGCCGCCGGATTCTTCCGCCGCAAGGCCGGCGAGCATGATCTCCGCCATGTCCGGAGCGATGTAGTCGTCTGCGTCCACGAAGCCGAGATATTCCCCCTTCGCCTCCCGGATGGCCAGATTCCTCGCCGACGCAGCTCCGCCGTTCTCCTTGTGATAAATGCGCACGCGGCTGTCCGCGGCCGCAATTCTGCCGAGCACTTCCCAGGTGCCGTCCGTCGAGCCGTCATCCACAATAAGAAGCTCCAGCTCGCGGTGCGTCTGCGCGAGTACCGATGAGGCGCTGCGCTCTATGTAGTTTTCCGCGTTGTAGGCGGGAATAACGAAGGTAATCAGCATAAATCCCAATTCTTCCGAAACCGCTCAGTCCCTCAGCTCCGGAACGCCGATGAAGGGCTTAATCACCGGCGCGGGGCTCAGTGGTCCGCTCTTTGCCGGCACATATGGGCGTCCCGCGGTGATGCACTCCATGAACTCGTGAAGCCGTGCCGCGGCCGTCTCCGCATTCCACTCGGTGAGTATGGTGCGGCGGGCAGCTTCTCCCATCGCCCGGATCCGGTCCGGATGCTCCGCGGCCCAGAGTCCTTTTGCGACGAAATCGGCCCCGTCTTCGTCCCGGAAGATGAGTCCGTTTACGCCCTGGACAACAAGATACGGCACAGCTCCGGCACCGGAGCCCGCCAGCACGCAGCAGCCGGCATTCATCGCCTCATTGACCACTGCTCCCCATCCTTCCAGATGATTGCTCGGAAAAAGGAAGAGATCCGCCTCCGCCATTGCGAGGCGCACCGAATCCGGTGAAACCGCGCCTGTAAAGCGGATTTGCGGTTTTTCCCCGGGACTCTTGCCCGGAGTTTTTTCTGTACGGATTTGACCCGATCGGTCAACTGCTTCCGGTTTGCCATCCGCATCCGACGGGATGACTGAACTGTCCGGACTGTTCATTATACCCGCATCATCCGGGCTGTCCGGGAGGATCATATCCCCGGCGGATACGGAAAAGCCCTTCTTCCGCGCAGTATCCTCAAGATACTCCCTCATCCCGCCGCCTCCGATAATGGTCAGCGTGAAAGGGATCCCTCTTTCCCTGAGGGCCCCCGCGAGCATCAGCGCATACTCCGGATGTTTAAGAGGCATCAGCCGTCCGGCGTAGAGGATGCGGAGCGGCGCCCGGTCCCCGGAAGCGGCACCCGGCACAGGCTCCGCGGAACCGCCCGCAGCCCCAGCGGGATCACTCTCCGCCGGTCTCCCCTTCTCCCGGATGGTTCTCGGGAAGTATCCCCACCGGTACATTTTCCCCGGATAGGCGCGGATCAGGGAGAAATCCGAGGCAACATAAGCCCCGCAGCAGAGAAGCCAGGCCTGCGCGTTCCTGTACTTTGTGTGCGAGCGGTACTTGTCGGCGAGCCCCCTCGGGGAGATCCATTTCCACTGCCCCTCCCGGTAAAGACGCTCCGAGAGGCGGATAATCGGTTTTCCCAGGGAGAGGCGGAGCCTCGCGAGATCTTCCCTCTTCGTCCAGCCGAAGAGAACGATGTCGCTCTCTCTCATGAGTTTTTCCCCGAGAGTCCCGTCCTCATAGAGCCGCTTCACATAAGGAGGAGCGCCTGCGGCACTCCCCCAGCCCATCGCCCGGCGCTCCTCCTCCATAGGTTCCGTCTCAAGGAAAACAAAATCCACCTCCGGGCGCCCGAAAAGCGCGTCACAGAGGGGGATCTGATGATGATTGATATAGTTGGAAACAAAAGCAACTTTCATTTACTTGATTGAACGGTAGATCTCCAGGAGCCGCATGTAGTTCGTGTCCGGGTTGTGGGTGACCCTGGCCGATTTCCTTGCGTTGGCCCCGAGGGCTGCCGCAAGATCCATGTCATAGAAGAGCGCCTTGACCCCCTCCGCAAGTTCGTCGACCTTGCCGGCGGGGAAAAGGATTCCGTTCTCGCCGTCCGAGATAAAATCAGGCACTCCTCCCACCTTGGCCGCCACGACCGGCGTGCCGAGAAGCATCGCCTCGCAGAGGGAGTTGGGTGAGTTTTCCTTTGTGGAAGGGCAGACGAAGACATTGGTCTTAAGGTACTGCCGCTTCATTTCGTCCGCGGTAAGTATTCCAAGCATGTTTACGTGCGCGCCGAGATAGTTGTCGCGGATCAGCCTGCGGAGATAGCGCCCGTAGGAGGTGATCCAGAGCGGACGCAGCCACGCCTTACGGATCCCGGGGCCCTCGGTGATTATGGAATTGCCCGCCACGTAGAGCTGGGTGTCCGGAAACGCGTCCAGGATCGCCGGCATCGCCTGCAGCATGTAGTGGAAGCCCTTTAAAGGATAGTCTCCCTGGCTTAAGAAGATGCTGTGGGGTTCGGCCTTCTCCGGAGTCCACATGCCCTTGTAGAAGGTACTGCGCATGGTCTCGTTCATGGAGTGGTAGACCGCATCCGGGTTGATCTGCGATGTGATCTCCCGGTCAAAACGCGTGCGCCCCGTGATGTGCAGGCAGCCTTTTAACGCCTCCGCTTCCATCTCCGCGCGGGCAAGGAACTTGTCCCTCTGCTGCTCGAGTGAATCGTGCTTCAGCCTGTCGCGGAAGCTCGCACCGCGCTGCACCGGATAGGGCAGGTCCGCCATGTAGGAGTCCGCGATTGCGCAGCATAGTCCCTGTATACCGATCAGTGTGTGGGAGGGATTGCCGAAGGCGCGGACCATCGCCAGGGTGTGCGGAAACTCCGTGCCGAAGATGTGCACGACATCCGGCTTAAAGTCCTCCAGAATCTCCGCGAAGCGCGTCTCCAGTGAGATGTCATACTGGTCGGGGGTGTCCAGATTCTCCGTGAATCCGTAAAAGCGCACCTCATTAAGAAGCCAGCTCCCGTCCCCCAGCGAAGCGGGCGAAGGAAACGCCACCCCCAGCTCGATACGCTGGGAGCCGTCCTCCGTCTTCTGGCTGCAAAGACGCTCGAAGCTCCCCGAGAGCCATCCCTCGCGGCTGCTGTAGGGCAGCCCGTAGGCCCGGGCAAAGGCGGGAAGCATGATATTACATAACCATAATACCTTCATCGCTGTTTATCTATCGTCACCGGCCTGCGCCGGATAATTCTTGTCAGCAGGCAGTCTTTCCGCCGGCAGCCTTTTCGCTGTCCCGGCCTGCGGCGTCAGGAGTCCTGCTTTGTTCTGCGCCTGTATACCGCGCTTTTTACACGGTCGTAGAATGCCGCGGTGCGGGCGTCATTCGCCAGCTTAAACCGCAGGGGCTGCAGGGTCAGGACCAGGTAAGCCCTGTAGAGAAAAAGCTTGCCTGCGGGGAGGTATTTCCCTGTGATCTCCCGGTGCTCCCTGTCCGCAATCTCCCTGTTTTCCGCGCTCTCCGAGAAGCCTCCGCCCTCATAATCCGCGGTGGGAAAGCCGAGATACAGGAAGCCGGTCCCGGCAGTATATTTGCAGAAGAGGAAATGCTCGTAATCCGCGCGCACCCTGTATTTTAAGTCAAACGCCCTCTCCCCCAGGAGATCGGACGAATAGAAGCAGGCCTGGTGATTCGGCACGTTCCTGAAACATGCGAAATCATCCATCACGGGATTGGCCTGTGCGACCTGGCCGGTGAGCCGCTCATAGATATCTCCGTAGGCAATGAGCGGACGGCTTCCGTCATAGCCGGATTCCTCAACCGCCCTCTTCACCAGCTCAAGAGTGTTCTCCGCGAAAAACGTGTCGCCGCAGTTGAGAAAATAGATAAACTCCCCCCGGCACCGCTTCACCGCGCGGTTCATCCCGTCATAGATGCCCTTGTCCTTCTCGCGGAATACGCGGATCCGGGGATCCCTGGGAAGCGCCTCCACCGAGCCGTCGCCGGACTCCGAATCCTCAACGACCACCTCGTAGTCGCGGCAGGTCTGGGACAGGATGCTGTCCACCGTCATCTTCAGTTTTGCGCCCGCGTTCCAGCAGACGACAACTATGCTCAAAAACATATTACATGATATGAATGCTAAAAGTAATATCAATTCTGCTGTTTCACGCCGCAGCGGAAGTTCAGTCGTTCATCTCCGTCATTGTGGTCAGCCGCTCGGTGAACACCCAGCTGCGGTACGGCAGGATCTGCACCGTCGGCGAGGACATCCTGCGGAGAAAACTAACGAAGAACAGGAGCGCAGCGGCAAAGGCGGCGGCACGGATGACGCGCCGCACCATGATTCTCTTTCCTCCGGGAAGCACCGCGGACTTCTCCGGGAGGGCCCGGATGAGCGCCGGAACGAAGAAAATCTGGCTGACTGTGAGGTAATAGCCGATTCTGGAGACAAAAGGGAGGAAGGAACAGGTGAGATAGATTGCCAGCGCCATGAGGCACTGGTGCAGCCAGAATCTCTCCCTTCTTTTCCCTGCGGCCTCCTCTCCCGCGGCGGCGGAGGCGCTGTCTGTATTCCGCCCGGCCGGTCTGTCCTCCCCGGCGTTTTTCCCCACCCGGCCGGCATAAAACGCCAGGGCGAGAACAAGCACGCACCTTGCGATATTCACCAGGGAGAAGCTGCTTCCCTCCAGGTATGGGGTGTTTTCATAGGAGGGATAGAGCCGTACCACCACTCTGAGCCAGAAGTCCGGCAGCAGCAGGAAGCTCCCGCAGAGCACCGCCCCCGCCGCATAGATCCATTTCTTCCAGGGAATCACCGCAAGAGGGTAGAGTAGCAGCACCACAAGCACCGATTTGTGGAATGCGGCCGCGGCCGCGACCGTCGCAAGAAACGGCACATAGCGGCGCTCCACTAAAAACCTCGAAGCCCAGGTCACCATCGCGAGGGCCAGATAGTACCTCACGGTGTTGTAGCTCTGGAAGTAGTAGCCGAACAGCATGAACAGGGCGAAGGAGAAGAAGAAATCCTCCGCCTGCTCATATATGGCTAGCAGGAAAAAACCGATGGTCAGTGCGGCAAATACCGCGAAGACCAGGATATAATTCTCGAATCCGGAGAGCGCGAAGAGCGCCTTAACCAGCGTGTTGAACCCGATTTCCGTTGGGACGTAGGCGTTCGAATTCACAAGGTGCATGAATTCCATGTACCGGTTGTAGTCGTTGCCCGTGTTGACGCGCAGGGCCTCCGGGAGAAAAAGCACAAGGAACAGAAGCAGCATGCACGTCCGGGAAAGATATGCCCGGCGGGAGAGGTGCAGCGCATCCTGCCCGTTCACCGGCCTCACTATATGTCCCGCCGCGAAAAGCGCGAGGATGGTCACGGCAATATATAAAGCCACTTAAGCTACCCCTCGTACGACTGTCCCTTGTACGCCTCCCTGATTCCCTTGAACATCAGTCCCAGCGCCCGCTTTGCGGGGATCTCCCTGCACATCTCCTCTTTCTTCGCCAGGATGAACCGGACCGCCCAGAGACGGGCAGCAGCCCCGTAGAGATACCGGTACAGCACTCCCCTGTCGTAGAAGAACTTCTCGCTGAAGCCCTTGAACCAGGTAGATTCCCCGCCCTCGCGGCTCATCTCCCTGCCGATCCCGACAGGCACGGCATAGAT
>OMSM01000300.1 GCA_900313745.1 uncultured Lachnospiraceae bacterium | reverse complement strand
TCGGAAGCTTCGTCGATGGCTTTCTGCCGGTATACCAGAGAGTCCACATCCGCGGTATCCGTGTAGAAACCGCAGAGATAGCCCGGGTCAAAGGGGCGCTTTTCGTAGAAAGAAAAGGGCGCGACAGACTGGGCAAGCGTATCATCGAAGGAAGAGGACGCATCGTAGCAGATATCGGTGTATTCGGTATCCAGCTGCGTGTTGATGTTGCAGTACTGCATTTTGTCTCCGGACCGGCGGGTTCCCTTCAGCAAATAGTTTCCCTTCTGTCTGACGTCGTAGAGCCAGAAAGGCATGTAGATTCCGCAGAGCTTTTCCTGTGCGGTTTCGTTCATCATTTCTGAGGGGACAAAGGGAAGACCCTTCAGATGGCTCAGGTAATTGGACAGACACTTTTCTTTTGTGATTTTGAATGGAACAATGGTATCAGGCTGTTTTGTGGAAGACAGCCGGCCCTCCAGCGTGACGGACGCGCCGCAGTAGCTGCAGAACACCGTGGCTTCGTTCTGGAAACTGATGATTTCTCCGCCGCACTGCGGACAGGTAAAGACCGTGCATTCGTACGAAGCTTCGGTCTGCGCGGCCGGGTTTTCCGTGTCCGGAGTTTCCGGACGAGCGACTCTTTCTCCGGAGAGTTCTCCGACCGGGAAGTGGCTGCCGCATTGGGAGCAGGCGAGGTCGCCGGCTTTGATGTCGTAGTGCAGGGCGGCGCCGCAGTTTTTACATTCCAACATGTGGTTTACTCCTTTCTCAGGTTTGGAGACAGGGCAGTGAAACGTCTCCTGTCCTGTCACTTAAATAGTACCAGAAGCAGGATGTATTTTAAATTGATAACTGCTATAATTTTAAAAAACACATAAAAAGAAACAGGAGGTTTCATATGCCGAAAGTATTGTTGCTGAACGGAAGCCCGCACGAAAATGGCTGCACAGCGGCGGCCCTTCACGAGATGATTCAGGTCTTTGAGCAGGAGGGAGTGGAGACCGAGCTCATACAGCTCGGAAAGTGCGCCGTCCGGGGGTGCATCTCCTGCGGAGCCTGTGAAAGGAAAGGGAAATGTGTTTTTGACAATGATCCGGTCAACGAGACCGCGGCAAAGTTTGAGGCTGCCGACGGGCTGGTCATCGGAAGCCCGGTCTACTACGGGTCCCCGAACGGCACCCTGATTTCCTTCCTGGACCGCCTGTTTTACAGCACATCGTTTTCAAAACAGATGAAGGTCGGCGCCGCGGTCGTCAGCTGCCGCAGAGGCGGAAATACGGCGTCTTTCGATGTGCTGAACAAGTATTTCACCATCAGCTCCATGCCGGTGGCCTCCAGCACCTACTGGAATCAGGTGCACGGTTTCACAGCGGGAGACGTGAAGAAAGATCTGGAAGGGCTGCAGACCATGCGGAACCTGGCCCGGAACATGACCTTCATGATGCGGGCGATTGCGTTGGCGAAAGAGCAGTTCGGCCTGCCGCAGCTGGAGAACAGCTATTTTACCAGCTTCCCGGACGGAAAAGCCTGAGAAACATGTTTCGCGGTAATAAAGGAGAGAAAGTATGAAAATAGGAATCCTCGGAGCAGGCGGAATAGCCGCCATAATGGCAGACACGGTTCGACAGATGGAAGGCGTCTTAAACTACGCGGTCGCCTCAAGGGACCATGCGAAGGCCGAAGCCTTTGCGAAGAAATGGGGCGTAGAAAAAGCGTATGGCTCGTATGAGGAGATGCTCGCCGATCCGCAGGTGGACCTCGTTTACATCGCGGTTCCGCATTCGCATCATCACCGGTGGACGCTGGCAGCGCTGAACGCCGGGAAAAACGTGCTCTGCGAGAAGGCGTTTGCTGCAAATGCGAAGCAGGCAGAGGAGATGATCGCGACGGCAGAGGAGAAGAAGCTTCTGCTGGCTGAGGCCATCTGGACCCGGTATCAGCCTTACCGGAACATATTGAATGACCTGATTGCATCGGGTGAGATCGGGGAGGTCCGCTCGGTATCCTCCAATCTGGGTTACCGGATCGACATGAACGAACGGATGGTGCGCCCGGAACTGGCCGGGGGCTGCCTGCTGGACCTGACCGTCTATACGCTGAACTTTACGAGCATGATACTGGGAAACGATATCCGCAGGATTTCCGCATCCATGGTGAAAACGCCGACCGGTGTTGACGGGCAGGACGCGGTTATGATCGAGTATAACGACGGAAAGATGGCAACCATGTTCACCACGATGTACACGCTCACGGACCGGCGCGGACTGATCTGCGGCACCGACGGGTTTATCTGTGTGGAGAATATCAATAATCCTTCGAAGATTACCGTCTATGAACCCGACCGCACGGCGTATGGCGTGAGGAAGGAGATTGCGCTGCCCGAGAAAATCACGGGATATGAGTACGAGGTGCTT
>OMSM01000062.1 GCA_900313745.1 uncultured Lachnospiraceae bacterium | reverse complement strand
GGGCACGACGCCAGCGGCAATTACGGCCTGATGGATCAGATCGCCGCGCTGAAGTGGGTCTATGAGAACATTGCCGGATTCGGCGGCGATCCGGACAACATCACCTGCTTCGGCCAGTCCTCGGGAGGTATGTCCACCAGGGCTGCACTGTGTTCGCCGCTTGCAGGGAACTATATCCGCAGGGCGTCCATCCAGTCCGCGGGAGGCCTCGGCATGTTTTCCCTGGACAAAACACGCGCGGAGATGGAGGAGAAGGGCATCCGGTTCATGGAGTCCACCGGATGTTCATGCATCGGGGAGATGCGGAAGCTCACGGCGGACGAGCTGAGAATCGCCAACGATAAGCTGGGCGGCCTCGGAGCGGGCTTCAATATCTACACCGACGGTTATGTCCTGCCGGAGAGTATCGAGGACTGCATAAAGGGCGGACGCATTCGTGACGTGGAGATCATCACCGGCTGCACGGCGGATGAAGGGGCGAACGACAAGCCTCCGATGTTCGGCTCTCCCATGCCTGCGGCGATTCAGCGTTTCGCCGAAGTCCAGAGGAAGAACGGAAAAAAGCCGGTGTACATGTACGTCTTCGACCGCGAACAGCCCGGGGACAACGTCGGCGTGCCGCACTCCTGCGACAACCGCTACCAGTTCGGTTCCCTGGACGGAAGCTGGCGCCCGTATGAGGAGTGCGACCGGCAGCTCTCGGAGAAGATGCAGCGCTACTGGGCGAATTTCGCGAAGACCGGCGATCCCAACAGGGACGGGACAGACGAAGACCCGGGACTTCCGGTCTGGACTCCCGCGGACGGTACAGGAAGGATGATGCGGCTGTCCGTGGAAGACATGGGAATGCGGGAGTACAGGACGGAGGCGCTCTGAGCGAAAACTTTAGAGCCCGGGGCGGCTTGTCCGGGTGCCGTTCGGCGTATTCCGGGGAAATCAGCCTATCGGCGGCTGTCTCCTTCGATGCCTGTCTATACAATAAAAATAAGAACGCCGATAACGGATGAGAAATCTCATCGCGGCAGGAAAGCCGGCTGTCCCGCACGGACGGGCAGGCTTATTCGGCAGAAACGCATATGCGGATTTTGATTCAGAGAGGTGATAAACAATGGAAATCAGAAAACCAGGAGCAAAGGTACCGATTCCGGGGAAGACCCCGTTAACCCGTGACGCTGTGCCTGTCGGATCGCAGGCGGCGGCTAATCTCGCGGCGAGGGCGACGGGAGCGCCTGTTCCCCCCAGTGCGGGAGCCCAGGCGCGGCCTCAGCCGGCGAATCTTGAAGCCGTGGCGAGGGAAGTTATCCGCGGCCTGTATGGGAACGGCGAGGAGAGAAAGCAGAAGCTTCAGGCTGCGGGCTACGACTATAACGCGGTACAGGCGAAGGTAAACGAACTCCTGAAAGGCGCGGGAACCGGTGCGGCCTCGGGCGGAGCCTCTCTTGAGGCAGTTGCGAGAGAGGTCATCCAGGGCAAGTGGGGCAACGGCCAGGATCGCATGAACAAACTCGCCGCCGCAGGCTATGACGCCGCAGCGGTCCAGAGGAAGGTCAACGAGCTGTTGAAGTAGGAGTCTAAGATGGCCTGGGAAAGCATTTTGGACGGCACAGGGATCGACAACGTAAAGGCCGACAGAAAAGAAGCGGTACCCATCGAGAAATACAGCGTCTCCGGGAAGGCGCTGTATTTTAGTGGAAAATATCTTCCTCTTTCCGCAGTCCGTGAGGTCCGCGTGCTGAACTCGGTCTACACACCGAACGGCTGCTGCGGGAGAGGGATTCCCGTGTTTAAGCTCCGGGTGGATTACGGAGCCGACAAGCCGCTCGTGCTGATGATCGAGCGGGAAAAGAACGTGGAGAGAATGCTTGCTGCGCTGGAAGAAGGGAATCCGGGACCGCCGCATGGAGATGTAAAACGGAGCAGTTTATTATAAAATATCCATATATGGCGCATGAAGCGCCGGAGGCCTTAAGAGTGAGGCAGGACGCCCCTGCACGGCACATCGCCGTACACAGCGCGGCTGCATCGGTCAGCAAACGGAAAGGAGACACAGCATGTCCAGCATCAAAATCGTTCCTGGCACCGGCGGTGACCAGTACATCCCTTATGAGGAACGTAAGGGCAACGAGTCGATTGTTTATTTCACCAGGGATATCTCTCCGGAGGGACTGCGTAAGATCTACCAAAGAGTCAGCGAGAACCTTGTCGGGAAGATCGCGGTCAAATGCCACACCGGCGAGCCGATGGGCCCCAACATCATTCCCCCCGCATGGGTGAAGGAGCTGGTGGAGAACGAGATTCCGGAGGGAACCGTCGTTGAGACCAACACCTACTATGCCGGCGACCGCTTCACGACCGAGCAGCACAGAGAGACCCTGAAGAAGAACGGCTGGGACAAGTGGACCACCGTGGACATCATGGATGAGGACGGCGTGGACAACTATCCCGTCGAGGGCGGCAAGTGGTTCAAGACCATCGGCGTCGGCTCCCACATGAAGAACTATGATTCGCTGCTGGCGCTGACCCACTTCAAAGGCCATATCATGGGAGGCTTCGGCGGTTCCAACAAGAACATCGGCATCGGCTGTGCGGACGGCCGCGTCGGCAAGGCGCAGATCCACTCGCACGACGTGAACGAATCGGGGAAGTTCAGTTTTGACGTAGTACAGGAAGAACTGATGGAGAAAATCTCGGAGTCCACAAAGGGCACCATCGATCATTTCGGCAAAAATGTTTCCTACATCAACGTGATGCGGAATATCTCCGTCTCCTGCGACTGCGAGGGCGTCGCGGCGGAGCCTGTCGTCACCCCGAACATCGGAATTCTCGCATCCCTGGACATCCTCGCGATCGATTCCGCCTGCGTCGATATTCTCTACTCGCTTCCGGATGAGGACAAGAGGGCGATGGTCGAGCGCATGATGAGCCGCCACGGCTTAAGGCAGCTCTCCTACATGAAGGAGCTGGGCATGGGCAACAACCGCTACGTGCTGATTGATATCGACAACGGCGACGTCCGTATCGATGCGGCGAAGGCAGCTGAAGCTGCGGTGCCGTTTGAGGGCAGCAACGTGTACGAGTAAAAACTGACGCGGACAGGCAGATAAACGGACAGGGGCTGATCTTCAGCCCCTGATTTATTCTGTGTACATACCCGGGTGCAGCCCGCTTAAGTCCGCCTCCGCGCGGCGTCCGCGGTAGTAAGCATTCACCAGGCTCCGGTAGCCCAGGGCCTTCAGGTCCTCGTATCCGGTACTGTAGCGGGCCTTGGTCCTCGTACCGCTTAAAAGGAACCGCAGGCAGTCCTGCGCATACCGGTCGATCTCCCGGAGGCTCTCCGCCGTGGTGATCACCGGGAAGAACCACATGCTCCAGGAAAGCTCGTTGTCGCCGGAGGATTCCAGGAGCTTCCGGTTGAAGATCCGGATAAACGCGGCCGCCGCGCGGCGGCTGTCAATATCGTTCCGCTCACACCATCGCCGGAGGGCCCTCGCCTTCCGGCGCATTTTTGCCTTGAGCTTCTTTACCGTCGCCGGGGCGATGTCGATTTCGTCGCGGCCGGAATCCACTCCGGGGCATCCGCCGGTAAAACCGAGGAAGGTCCAGCCGTCCCCGGGAGAGCCCAGGTGCACCTTGTCCGGATTGAGGGACAGCCCCCGGGACGCTAGCTCGCCCCGGATCGCTTCCGCACACGCGTCCCGCTCTTCTTCCGTCGGGGTAAAGAGGATGATATCGTCGGAATAGCGCGCGTAGAATACGCAGGATCCGGAAAAGCGCCGGTCCAGGTCCTTCAGGTAGAGGTTCGCATAGAAGGAGGCCTGCGGCGTCCCGGCCATAATTCCCTTTTCCTCGGTGATGACCTGTCCGTGGTCGATGACCCGCGGTTCCTCGAGCAGGGAGCGGAGGAAGCGGAAAAGCTCCGGATCGCCGGCGGCCGCCACCTCCAGCAGCGGGAGAAGTTTTTCGATGGGGATGGAGTTGAAGTAGTTGCTGATATCCGCCTTATAGGAAAAACTGTTCCTGATGCCGGGGGTGCGGGCCAGGGCGAGAACGGCAGTTTTGGCGGAGCGGCCCGGCCGGAAGGAGTAGAGGCAGGGGTCAAAAAGATGGTCATAGCGGCGGAGAAGGAGGTGGGTCAGGAGTTTCAGCACCGTATTCTCCGCCGGGGGATAGGTGTAGACAGTGCGCTTCTTCTGTGAGCCGGATTTGCTGATGACGGATTTCTCCGGCAGCGGGAAGGGATCCCCCCGGAGGATGGCTTCGGCCGGCGCAATATATCCGCGCGCGTCGATAAATGCCCTGAGCTCCTTCGCGAAGGACTTCGGGCAGGCAAGAGTCGTCTTATATTCGTAAAACTGCTCCCAGACCGCGGGGTCAAGGAGTTTTAAGAGCAGTGTCATAACAGCGGAATCAGCCGGTACAGCCCGGAACAGTGATTAAGGGTCCGCAGAACCGGGGAAAATGCATATCCCGGCGGATGTTCCGCCGGGATATGTAAAAACGCAGGGGAAGATGTTAAATCCGTGATAATTCACGGAATGACCAGACCGTACACGTGCCGGCTGCCCGCAAAGCCCCCGCAGGGGTTAAGGCGCGTGCCGGGTCCGCCGCGGGCGCATGGCGTTCTCCTGCGGTTTTACCATGATAATAACAGGTTTTCGCGGCTATTCAGCCGCTTTCCGGCCGGGGAGGCTGCGGCTCCGGATTATACCCCGAGCGCTTCATGCGCCTTCCCAAGGACGTAGGAGCGGGTGTTCCACCAGCCATCGTGGTCATAGTAGAAGCGCAGGTAGGGGATCCCTCTTGATTTGCAGCTCCTGCGCAGCATATCCCTCATGCTTCTGCCGGAGAGAAGCTCCACCATGAGCGCGGTTCCTCCGTTGTACCGGAAAGTAATCGCGCAGGCCTCGCGGACGTTCGGGCGGGTGTCCTTCGACAGGGTGATCTCGTACTGCGGGAATTCCTCCCGGAAGATGTTCAGGAAATACTGGTCGTAGGG
>OMSM01000039.1 GCA_900313745.1 uncultured Lachnospiraceae bacterium | reverse complement strand
TCAGGCCAACACTCAACAACTCCCACTTAAGTCCATATCCAAAAGTATTATAATATAAGATCATGCACCCTGCTCTGCAGGGTGCATGATCTTAACGAGCAAAAAGCTGCAATGCAGCGTTTGCGAGTCTTAACGAGCAAAAAGCTGCAATGCAGCGAAAGGAAAACTCCATGGACGAAACCACCACCGCGCGTCTCGCGGATGTCCTGAACCATATCGGCAGCGAGCAGGAACTTACGCAGTATCTGGATCAGCCAAAGGTCTCCGACGGCTTCACCAGTTTTGCCGGTTACTACCAGTCCCTGCCCGAGGTCAAAGCCCTCGACAGCGCCGCACTAATCACCGGAAGCGGGATAGAGCGCTCCTATTTCTATCAGATCATGAACGGGCGCAAGGCGCATCCCGGCAGGGACAAAATTCTCGCGCTCTGCCTTACCGCACACCTTGACCAGAATCAGACCAGGCGGGCGCTGGAGCTTGGCGGAGAGGCGCCGTTATATGCACGGAACCGCCGTGACGCGATCATCAGTTTTGCCATCGGGCAGAAGCTCGGCGTCCAGGACACCAATCTGCTGCTGGACAGATTTCAGGAAGTGCCGGTTTACTAAATTCTCAGTGAAGTTTCCTCCCATTTTCTGCGCAAGGTGAGTATACTGTTCGCTGGCGCTATGATAAGGATCCCGAACCGCGGACGCACGGAGTACCCCCCAAATGTTCACAAATAAACTGTCCAATAAAGCCACCGGTATTCTTGCTATGCTGGCTGCCTCTGTATGCTTCGCGCTCGGCGGCCTGCTCATCAAGCTCATCCCATGGAATGCTCTTGCGATCAACGGTGTCCGCAATCTCATCGGCTGCCTCGTCGTAGGGCTTTATATCAGGCTCATCCATCACAAGCTTCGCTTTAACCGCGTAGTTCTGGCAGGAATGATCTGTGTCGGCGGAGAAACTACGTTATTCACCGTCGCGAACAAGCTCACCACCGCCGGCAACGCCATCGTCCTCCAGTACACCGCTCCGGTATGGATCATCCTCATGATGTTCCTGTTTTTCGGGAAAAAGCCCGAAAAGCGGGAAATCATCTCAATCCTGATCGTTCTCTCCGGCATCCTCTGCTTCTTCATCGAGAGTCTTTCTGCCGGCAGAATACTGGGAGATCTCTCGGCGGTTCTCTCCGGCATACTCTACGGCGGCATCTATATCCTCAACCGCTTCGACGACGGGGACACCCTCTCCTCCATGTTCCTGGGGCAGCTCGCCTGCGGAATTCTGTGCTCCCCTGCGGTTCGCGGGGAGAGCAATTTCAGCCCGGCGGTCCTCGCAGCTATCCTTGTTCTGGGCATAGTCCAGGTCGGTTTCGCCTTTATTTTTCTCTCCATAGGAACTTCGCGGGTTGATCCGGTGACCGCATCGATCATCAATGCCCTGGAGCCGGTGCTAAACCCCATACTTGTTGCAGTCTTCTACGGTGAGACGCTCGGTCCGACCGCAATTCTCGGCGCAGTCATCGTCATCGGTGCGATTCTCTTCTACAACATCACCGCGAAAAAATAAAGTGCCGGAGGTGCCAGGGGACGGTTCTGTGGCGAGTTGTCAGACAACTCGCCACAGAACCGTCCCCTGGCACCTCCGGCAGCAAAGTGATCATGCTCCCCAGAGATGCAGCCCCTTCACCAGCGCGCGGGCGCCCTTGTAGAAGGGCGTCTCCAGCGTTCCTGCCGCTTCCGCAAGTTTCTCCCTGATCGGAATACCTTGAGGGCAGTGTTTCTCGCACGCGCCGCACTTCACACAGAGCGAAGCACTCGTCGGCACGTGTCTTAGGACGGTCGCCCGGAAATAGTCCGTGCGCCCGGATTTGACCGAGGCGATACTGGTCTCATTGTAGCAGCGGAAGGTATTGGGAATATCCACCCCGTGAGGACAGGGCATGCAGTAACCGCATCCGGTACACTTCACCAGGAGCTTCGATTCGATCGCATCCTTTGCCCTGGCGATCACCGCCCGGTCCTCCTCCGTGAGTGACCCCGGACCTGTCTTAGAAGCAACACGCAGGTTCTCCCTCACCATATCTTCGCTGTTCATCCCGGACAATACACAGGTCACCTCCGGCTGGTCGTAGAGCCAGCGCAGCCCCCACTCCGCCGGGGTATAATTCCTTCCGGAAGAAGCAAACGCCGCTTTCGCTTCCTCTGGGAGCAGATTCACAAGCCTTCCTCCGCGCAGCGGCTCCATGATAATGACAGGGATTCCTTTAGCCGCGGCCGCCATAAGGCCCGCCCTGCCTGCCTGGGCATTTTCGTCCATGTAGTTGTACTGTATCTGACAGAAATCCCAGTCCCAGGCGTCCAGTATTTTAAGGAACTCATCCGACGCCCCGTGGAAGGAGAAACCGATCTGCTTCACCTTACCGGAAGCCTTCTTTTCCTTCGCCCATTCCTCAAAGCCATAGCTCTTAAGCTTCTCAAAGGATCCAAGGTCGGTCACCATGTGCATCAGATAATAATCAATATGATCTGTCCTCAGGCGCTTCAGTTCCTCCTCCAGAGTGGAGTCCATCTGCGCGCGGCTCCTCATCAGGTAGTGCGGAAGCTTTGTGGCAATGTTCACTTTGTCCCTGATTCCCAGTTCCTCCAGTATCCTGCCGAGCGCCGCCTCACTTCCGGGATAGATGTATGCTGTATCGTAATAGTTGACACCGCCCTCATAGGCGATACTGATCTCCTTCTTCGCCTTCTCGATGTCGATCCCCGCTCCCTTTCGGGAAAAACGCATGCACCCGTATCCAAGCGCGGATATCGGGTTGCCGTACCGGTCATTTCTATATAACATAGCCTGCCTCCATAATTGATCTATGATGTTTTGATTATCTCACCACTCATTACGCAGTTCCAGTGCCGGACGTGAAGGGATTACGGCAACTATTGTCCGTGCCAGTTGGTGGCAACAAATTGACGCTGCCACCCGTACATTCTACATTTATCTTAATTCTTCAAGGATAAGATCCATATTTCTTATCCGGCACCATTTATCCTTATCCTCCGGTAAAGCCGGGCTGTTCGTCCGGCATCACTTCCGGGAAAGGAGCTTAGTAATGAAAAAAACACTTAAGTCACTGTTGTGCATCCTCATGACACTCCTTCTTCTCGCGCCGCTCCCGTCTGCTGTCGCAGAGGCAAAGCAGACCTCCGGTGAAGACGAGCTTATCTGGTCAAACCTGAATCCCGCAGCGGTGAAGAACGGTCCCACGAAGGATGAGCCGGTCATCATCGACGAGGACGGCGATCCCATTCTCGTTCACCGGATCAGCACCTACCACTGGAATGACGGGAAAGGCGCCGAGCCCGGAACAATCTCTGTTTACGAGGACGACGAAGAGCTTGGCACCTGGGAAGCTGTCGGAAGGTCAGGCAGCGGAGCCGAGAATGCCTACTGGGACGTGGATGTAGAACTGATCTTCCATCCCGGCCGCACCTATATCATCAAGGACTCCGACCCGGACACCTGGAGCTGGAATAACGCGACGAAGAAGTGCGGAATGTTCGAGCTTTACGGCCAGGATCCCGCTCCTGAAGACGCATTGAAGGAATCCGATGAAGACCTGGAGTTCTCCGTTTCCGGGATCACCGTCTATCTGGACGGTGAAGAAATCACCTTCGAGGGAGATGACGGCAAGGCCTGTGAGCCCGTCGTGATCAACGGGACAGTTTATCTTCCCGCGCTGTCCCTGGTGAAACAGCTCGGCAGCAAGATCCGCTGGGACAAATCCGCGGACGCAATCTATATCGGCGAACAGCCGGACGAGGAGATCCCGTCCCACTGCTGGGTCCTGAAGGACACGGTACACGAGGTGTCCGAGAACATCAGTGATGCCTACTCGTCCTGGGGTTACGAGTACAGGGACATTGATGACGGCGGCCAGTACATCATCGAATATACCTTCAGCAACGGTGATGAACACGCACACTATATCTCAGTCGGCGAGTTCACCAATATCCCTGCTTACCTGCTCCCGTATGAATATGCTGTGATGGATCTCCATACCTACGCAAAAGAAGTGTCCGGCAATGCTCACGTCTGGGGTATCCCGGAAATGACCTACATAGACTACCATTTCAATGAAGGACACCACCCTTCCGCTTCTGACTACACCAATCAGTGGTGGAATGTCAACGAGGATGATCCGAATTATTACAACTGCAGAGACGGAGAATTTCGGTGGCAGATTCACGCAAAGTTCCCTGAGGGAGAGCCCGGGGAAACTCTTGAATTTTCCTGCAGATTCCACCGCGGCGACCGCTATCCCGTCGTCACCACCTATACCTACGAGTGGCACGATTAATCTGGGGAGTGCCAGGGGACGGTTCTGTGGTCAGTTTTCAGAAAACTGACCACAGAACCGTCCCCTGGTACCTCCTGAGACCTGACGGGTAACTTAATCTAAAGTTACAGATGTTTTTTCTTGACACTTTTAAATGTAAAAACTATAGTTAAAAAAGATTCGTTCCGCGCAACTGCAGTAATACTGCTTCATCAAGGAGATTAATTATGAAAAAGTACGTAAAGCCCGAGGTCGAAATTGAGATCATCAATGATGATATTGTTATGGAGAGTCAGACTGAGGAACTGCCGCCGGAATACCCGGAGGTAAATTAATATTGCCGGTAATTTTTCGGTGATTCCTCTTTAATGTTTCTGTTCTTCAGCACTTTCAAGGAGAATTATTATGAAAAAGTATGTAAAACCCGAAATTGAAGTTGAAGTCATCAAAGATGATATCGTGATGGAGAGTACTGTTACTCCTGCTACTCCGAGTGATATTAATGTATCGGATGATCCCGGACTGCCCAAATGATAATTCCTCCCCGAATTGGTATATCTGTTTTTGGTCCGTTCCCCCGCAGGGAAATCCTCCCGGAT
>OMSM01000296.1 GCA_900313745.1 uncultured Lachnospiraceae bacterium | reverse complement strand
GCTCCTTTGGGGCGGCCCTGTTTTGTTCCTCACGAAGTGCAATCCTTTTTCTCTTTGGACGTTGCAATATACAGCGCAAGGTATTATCCTTTAACACATAAACGCTTTTAAGCGTTAAAGCGCTGCGGCAAAAACTCTGCCCGGCCTGAACCCGCTTAAGGCACGCAGAATTTACACCGGACAGGATAAGGGAGGAACAAACATCATGGTTGTCAAAATACTGCTTCTTCTGGTCTTTTTCTCCGCGATGATCGGAATCGGGCTCTACTGCCGGCGGAACGCCACGGACGTTAGCGGCTTCGTCCTCGGCGGCCGCTCCGTGGGTCCCTGGCTTACGGCATTTGCTTACGGAACGTCTTACTTCTCGGCGGTTATCTTCGTCGGATACGCAGGACAGTTCGGCTGGAAGTTCGGTATCGCCAGCACCTGGGTCGGCATCGGCAATGCGCTGATCGGATCCCTCTTAGCCTGGGTAATTCTCGGAAGGCGCACCAGAATCATGACGCAGCACCTGAACTCGGCCACCATGCCGCAGTTCTTCGAGACCAGGTTTGACAGCCCGGCCCTCAAGGTCGCAGCCTCCGTGATTACCTTCATCTTCCTCATCCCTTATACTGCTTCGCTGTACAACGGCCTGTCCAGGCTCTTCGGAATGGCCTTCAATATCGACTACTCGGTATGCGTCATCGTCATGGCCGTCCTCACCGGCGTCTACGTCATCGCCGGAGGCTACATGGCGACTGCGATCAATGACTTCGTGCAGGGAATCATCATGCTCTTCGGCATCGTGGCGGTCATCGGTTCCGTGCTGAAGAGCCAGGGAGGTTTCCTCGCCGCACTAAACGGCCTCGCGGAGGTGACGGATGAGGCGGTCTCGACCGCTCCCGGCGCGTTCAACTCCTTCTTCGGCCCTGACCCCTTAAGCCTTCTCGGCGTGGTCATCCTGACCTCCCTGGGCACCTGGGGACTTCCCCAAATGGTCCAGAAGTTTTACGCGATAAAGAGTGAGAAATCCATCGCGGCAGGCACGATCATTTCCACCTTCTTCGCCTTTGTCGTCGCGGGCGGATGCTACTTCCTCGGCGGCTTCGGAAGGCTTTTCTCCGACCGCGTGGACATCGCGTCCGGCGGTTATGACTCCATCATCCCCGCGATGCTCTCGGGACTCTCGGACATCCTCATCGCTGTCGTGGTGATTCTTGTGCTCTCCGCGTCCATGTCCACCCTGTCCTCGCTGGTACTGACCTCCAGCTCCACCCTGACGCTGGATCTGCTGAAAGGAAGGGTGATCAAGGATATGGACGAGAAGAAGCAGGTTTCCGTGATGCGCGCCCTGATCATCGTCTTCGTCGCGATCTCCGTCGTCATCGCCATCATCCAGTACCGCTCCAATGTCACCTTCATCGCCCAGCTGATGGGTGTATCCTGGGGCGCCCTTGCCGGTGCCTTCCTCGCCCCCTTCCTCTATGGGCTTTACTGGAAGGGTACCAGCAGGATTGCCGTCTGGTGCAGCTTTGTTTTCTCCACTGTCGTGATGCTCGCCAACATGTTCGTGCGCTCCTCCTTCCCGAAGCTGCTGCAGTCTCCGATCAACGCCGGCGCGTTCTGCATGATCGCCGGACTGGTGATTGTCCCCGTTATCTCGCTGGTTACTCCTAAGCCGGACAGGAAGATCGTGGACGGCGCGTTCGACTGCTACAATGAGAAGGTTCTGGTGCCCAGGAGAACGGCACTGGAGGATAACGAGAATTAAGACAGAAATGGTTATCGACTTTCACACGCATACCTTTCCGGACAGGATTGCCGCCGCAACAATTGCAAAACTGAGCCGCACCGCGCATATTACGCCTTTTTCGGACGGCACGAAGGAAGGGCTTCTGTCCTCAATGCGGGAATCGGGCGTCGATCTCTCCGTGATCCTGCCCATCGCGACTTCCCCGCAGCAGACGCGGAAGATCAACGACGGTGCGGCGGAGAACAACGCCCGCGCAGCCTGCGCCGGGCTTAATCCGGGAGGGGAGGACTCTGCTCCGTGCAAAGAGGGCGGCGCCGGGCGGATACCGAAGGTGTTCTCCTTCGGAGCAGTCCATCCGGACAACGAGGATTACCGCAGGGAGCTCGCCCGTGCAGCTGAGCTCGGGCTTAAAGGCATCAAGGTCCACCCTTTTTACCAGGATACCGATGTGGACGATATCCGCTATCTGCGCATTTTCGGGCGTGCGGCGGAGCTGGGCCTTGTCGTTGTGACCCACGCGGGGGCGGACATCGGCTATCCCGGCGCGGTGCACTGCTCCCCGGATATGTGCAGGCACGTGGTGCGGGAGATCGGGGAGTTCCGCTTTGTGCTCGCCCATATGGGCGGCTGGCGCTGCTGGGAGGAGGTCCCGGAGAAGCTCTCCGGGTGCGGGGTCTATCTGGACACCGCGTTTTCCACCGGACGGATCAGCCCGCTCCCGGACGGGTACTGGGACGGGAAGGATCTCTCCCTCATGGGCGGAGAGAGGGTGATGGAATACGTCCGGGCCTTCGGGGCGGATCATATCCTCTTCGGAACGGATTCCCCCTGGTCGCCGCAGAAGGAGAGCAGGGACTTCATTGAAAAACTTCCCCTGACGCCGGAGGAACAGTCGTTGATTCTTGGCGGAAACGCAGTTAAACTATTGTCCTGAATAATCGGACAGCGGAATTCACCGCTGTCCGAAATGATGTTGGAGAGGAATAAGGCGCAATGATTATCCTGCTGAAGAACGGAGCGGAGAAGAAACAGATCGACAATCTGCAGAACTGGCTTAAGTCCATGGGTTTTGACATCCATATGTCGGTCGGGGCCAGCCAGACCATCATGGGGCTCATAGGAGATACATCCCGTCTGGATATTGACGTGATCAAGTCCCTGGAAATTGTGGAAAATGTCCAGCGCATACAGGAGCCGTACAAGAACGCAAACCGCAAGTTCCACGCGGAGGACAGCGTGATTGATGTCGGCGCGGGCAGGAAGATCGGCGGAGGATATTTCGAGGTCATCGCAGGCCCCTGCTCGGTGGAATCCGAGGAGCAGATCATCTATGTGGCGAAGAGGGTGAAGGAAGCGGGAGCCGGCCTCTTAAGGGGCGGCGCATTCAAGCCGAGAACCTCGCCCTATGCCTTCCAGGGGCTGCATGAGGAGGGAATCCGCCTGCTTCTTGCCGCAAAGGAGGAGACGGGCCTTCCCGTGGTGACGGAGCTGATGGACATCAGCCACCTTCCGCTCTTCGAAAATGTGGACGTGATCCAGGTCGGCGCAAGGAACATGCAGAATTTCGAGCTCCTTAAGGAACTTGGACAGATAAGGAAGCCGATTCTTCTTAAACGCGGCCTCGCGAATACCATCCAGGAGTGGCTCATGAGCGCCGAGTATATCATGGCGGGCGGCAACGAGAACGTAATCCTCTGCGAGAGGGGAATCCGCACCTTTGAGACAGCGACGAGGAACACGCTGGACCTCTCGGCAGTGCCGGTTTTAAGGAAGCTGACGCATCTGCCCGTGGTCGTCGATCCAAGCCATGCCACCGGCTACGCCCACCTGGTGAAGCCAATGGCGGCCGCTGCGACGGCGGCGGGGGCAGACGGCCTGATGATCGAGGTGCACAACGATCCGCCGCATGCACTGAGTGACGGCGCACAGTCGCTTACTCCGGATGCCTTTGACGACGTGATGCGGTGCGTGAGGGCGATTCGGCCCTATGCCTGCAGGTAAACCGGGGAGGTTATCATGATTTTCGGCATTGTCGGCCTGGGGCTGATCGGCGGCTCTCTGGCGAGGAGTATCAAATTTCACAGCAGCAATACCGTGCTCGGCGCGGATCTGAATGAGACCGTCCTGCTTCAGGCGAGGATGTTCAGCGCCATCGACGATGAGCTGACTCCGGACAGGATTCCGGAGTGCGACGTGGTTCTTGTGGCGCTGTACCCGCAGGATGCGGTGGACTATATCCTTAAGCACATCGACTCCTTTAAACCCGGCGCACTGGTCATCGACTGCTGCGGCGTGAAGCGCTTCGTGTGCGAAAGGCTGTTTCCGGCCTTCAAGGGGAAGAGCAGCACCTTCATCGGCGGCCACCCCATGGCCGGAAGGGAGTACAGCGGCTTCTCCTACGCCCAGGATGATCTCTTCGAGAACGCGTCGATGATCCTTGCCCCGGCTCCGGGGACGGAGATCGAGACGATCCGGACGGCAAAGGAAATCTTCCTCTCCATCGGCTTCGGGCGGGTCCGGTTTACGACCCCGGAGGAGCACGACGAAATGATCGCCTTCACCTCACAGCTTGCGCATATCGTCTCCTGTGCCTATGTCAACTCCCCGCTTTCCGGGAAACACAAGGGATTTTCGGCGGGGTCCTTCAAGGATATGACCCGTGTGGCAAGGCTGAACGAGACCATGTGGACCGAACTCTTCCTGGAGAACGGCGACCATCTGGTGGAGGAAACCGACCACCTCATCGAAAACCTGACTGCGCTCCGGGACGCCATAGAGGGGAAGGATGCCGAAAGGCTGAAAGAGATCCTTGCGGAAAGCCGCAGGCTTAAGGAATCCCTGGAGGAGTAAGGAAATACATAAAGCAGCAGGGCTGCCGCGTCATCGGATGCGGCAGCCCTGCTTTATTTTCTTCCGGTAATTGCTTCGGGGACTCAGATCTCCGCGATATCCTCCTGGGTCAGGATGGTCAGCCCGCGGGCTGTAAGCACGGCTTCAGCCCGCGCCGTGTCCTCCACGCGGAAGATCATGTAGGCGTGCTTTTCCACCTTTCCTCCGAGGAAGGCGTACATATACTCGATGTTGATCTTCTCGTCGGCGAAGAACTGGAGCAGCTTGTCCAGGCCGCCGGCCTCGTCGGGGATCTCCACCGCGAGGACCGAGGTCAGGCTTGCGACGAAATCCGCCTCCTTAAGGACGCTGATTGCCGCGAACGCATCGTCGACGATAATCCTTGCGATGCCGAACTCGCTGGTCTCCGCGAGGGAGAGCGCCCGCATGTCAATGTTCTCCGCAGCGAGTACGCCGGTCATCTGCTTTAAGGTTCCGGGCTTGTTCTCAAGAAATACCGAAATCTGCTTTAAACTCATGGTTTCCTCCATCTGGGCGCGCCTCGCGGGCGTGCCCGGAATAAACGCTTCTGGCATCAGATCTTTCTCTTGTCAATTACGCGGACTGCCTTGCCCTCGCTTCTGACGATGGTCTTTGGCGCGACGAGCGTCACCTTCGCCTTCAGGCCGAGCATGGACTGGAGGCCGGCCACCAGCGCCTTCTGGCGCTCGGCGATTTCACCCATGTTGTCGGTGAACATCTCGGGAGTCATCTCAACCTGGACGTCCAGCGTGTCCGTATTGTTCACGCGGTCGACGATAATCTGGTAATTCGCGGCGTAGCCGTGGTTAAGAAGCACCGTCTCGATCTGGCTCGGGAAGACGTTGACGCCGCGGATGATGAGCATGTCGTCGGTGCGGCCCATGGGCTTGTGCATGCGCACATGAGTGCGGCCGCAGGAGCACTTCTCGCGGGTGAGGGAGCAGATATCCTTGGTGCGGTAGCGCAGGAGAGGGAAGGCCTCCTTGTCGAGGGAGGTGAAGACCAGCTCGCCCTGTTCGCCCTCAGGCAAAACTCTTCCGGTGTCCGGATCGATGATCTCGGCGATGAAGTGGTCTTCGTTGATGTGCATTCCCGACTGCGCGGAGCACTCAAATGCAACACCGGGGCCGGAGAGTTCGGTCAGCCCGTAGATGTCGTAGGCCTTGATGCCCAGGGTCTTCTGGATATCCTGGCGCATCTCCTCACTCCAGGCCTCCGCGCCGAAGATGCCTGCTTTGAGCGGGATATCCTCGGGCTTAAGCCCCATCTCCTTCATGCGCTCGCCGAGATATGCCGCGTAGCTGGGGGTGCAGCAGAGGATGGTGGCGGACAGGTCCATGAGGAACATGATCTGTCGGTCCGTGTTGCCCGAGCTGATGGGAACAGTGAGGCATCCGACCTTGTGGGAGCCGCCGTTCAGGCCCGCTCCGCCGGTGAAGAGGCCGAAGCCGTAGGACACCTGGCAGACGTCGCCCTTTGTGCCGCCGGCGGCGACGATCGCCCGGGCACAGCAGTCCTCCCAGAGGTCAATGTCATGCTGGGTATAGAATGCGACCACGCGCTTGCCGGTGGTACCGGAGGTGGAGTGGATTCTTACGCACTCCGAGAGCGGTTTGCCGAGAAGACCGTAGGGATAAGCATCCCTTAAGTCGTCCTTGGACAGGAACGGAAGCTTGTACAGGTCGTCGGAGGATCTGATGTCCCCGGGCGTGAGTCCCTTTGCCTCCATCTTCTTCCGGTAGTAGGGAACGTTCTCCCACACGTTCTGCACCTGCTTTACCAGGCGCTCGTCCTGAATTGCCTTGATCTGTTCCCTCGAGGCGCATTCGATTTCAGGCTGAAAATACCTTTCCATAATGTTGTCTCCCCTTTGCAGTGTTTGTATTTAAGCCTGTTCTCCCAGCTTAAATGCTGTTTTATTCATCTCCAGGAATCTGGGCGGGACATTGGCCTCGAGAGCCTTCATCCACGCCTCCTCCGGCAGACCGAAATAATGCGAAAGACGGCCGAGCAGGACTATATTGACCGCCTTCGCGCTTCCCGCCTGTTCGGCGAGCTTCAGGCAGTCGAGCGCGTCGACCTTCGCGCCCTTCGCACGCATCTTTTCCACGAGGTTCTCCGGATAGGACGCGGCACCGGTGATGACCGGCATGGGATCGATATTCTGGGTGTTGGTGACCAGCTGGCCGTCCTTCTTTAGATAGCCCAGCCAGCGGGCTGCTTCCAGTTCCTCGAAGGAGACGATGAAATCCGCCTCCCCCTTGTCAATGACGGGGGAATAAACCCTGTCGCCGTAACGCACATAG
>OMSM01000274.1 GCA_900313745.1 uncultured Lachnospiraceae bacterium | reverse complement strand
GGAGGTGATGGTGATGTGCTGCTCCTTGCCGGTGCCCAGGTCCTTGGCGGAGACGTTCACGATGCCGTTGGCGTCGATGTCGAAGGTCACCTCGATCTGGGGCACGCCCCGGCGGGCGGGCAGGATGCCTTCTAAGCGGAAGGTTCCCAAGGATTTGTTATCCCGGGCAAACTGACGCTCGCCCTGCAGCACGTTGATCTCCACAGAGGTCTGATTGTCCGCCGCCGTGGAGAAGATCTGGCTCTTCTTGGTGGGGATGGTGGTGTTGCGCTCGATCAGAGGAGTGGACACGCCGCCCAGGGTCTCGATGGAAAGGGTAAGAGGGGTAACATCCAGAAGCAGGATGTCGCCGGCGCCGGCATCGCCTGCCAGCTTGCCGCCCTGGATACCTGCGCCGATCGCGACGCACTCGTCAGGGTTCAATGCCTTGCTGGGCTCGTGGCCGGTGAGCTGCTGCACCTTGTCCTGCACGCAGGGAATACGGGTGGATCCGCCGACAAGCAGGACCTTTCCGATATCCGCGTTGGTCAGCCCGGCATCCCTCATGGCGTTCTGCACAGGGATCGCGGTCTTCTCGACCAGGTCGCTGATCAGCTCCTCGAACTTCGCGCGGGTCAGGTCCATGTCGAAGTGCTTCGGGCCCTCCGCCGTCGCGGTGATGAAGGGCAGGTTGATGTTGGTGGTCGTCGCGGAGGAAAGCTCCTTCTTTGCCTTCTCCGCCGCCTCCTTCAGGCGCTGCACTGCCATCTTGTCGCCGGAGAGGTCGATGCCCTCCTTGTTCTTGAACTCGCGGATCATCCAGTCCATGATGCGCTGGTCGAAATCATCGCCGCCGAGGTGGGTATCGCCGTTGGTGGAGAGAACCTCGATGACGCCGTCGCCGATATCGATGATGGAGACATCGAAGGTACCGCCGCCGAGGTCGTAGACCATGATCTTCTGTTCCTTCTCATTGTCCAGGCCGTAGGCAAGAGCTGCTGCGGTGGGCTCGTTGATAATTCTCTTGACATCGAGACCCGCGATGCGGCCGGCATCCTTGGTTGCCTGGCGCTGTGCGTCATTGAAGTACGCGGGGACGGTGATGACCGCCTCGGTGACCTTCTCGCCCAGGTAGCTCTCGGCGTCCGCCTTCAGCTTCTGAAGGATCATCGCGGAGATCTGCTGGGGGGAGCATCTCTTGCCGTCGATGGTGCGGCCGCGGTCCGTGCCCATGTCTCTCTTGATGGACGAGATGGTGTTGTCCGCGTTGGTCACCGCCTGGCGCTTCGCGGGCTCACCGACGAGACGCTCGCCGTTCTTGGTAAAGGCCACGATGGAAGGCGTGGTGCGGGCGCCTTCGGCATTCGGGATGACGGTGGGCTGTCCGCCCTCCATCACTGCTACACAGCTGTTGGTTGTTCCTAAATCGATTCCGATGATTTTGCTCATAATCTTCTCCGTTTCCGCGCACCCGGAAGTGCGCCTTTTGTGCTTCCTTAACTTCTGCTCCGTATATGGTCAAGATGCGGATTCCGCATCATTATTGCCTGAGTCCCGGCTGCCGTGCGTTCACGGCGCCTGCCTTATAGCCGCCTGCTGTCCGGCCTATTTCGCCACGCCGACCATGCTGTGCCTTAAAACGGTGTCGTGGTACATGTAGCCCTTCTGGAATTCCTGGGCGACGATTCCGGATTCAAACTCCTCGGTCTCGACCTGCATCACCGCGTTATGGAAATTCGGGTCGAATTCCTTTCCGACGGCATCGATCTGCTTGATCCCTACTGCGGCGAGCTGATCCAGGAACTGCCTGTAGATGGCTTCCATTCCCATCGCGAAGGCGGAACCCTTCTCATTCTCCGGGACGGCCACCAGGCCTCTCTCGAAGTTGTCGATGGTCGGGAGGATCTTCTCCGCCAGGCTCCGCTCGCCCATGGAGAACATCTCGCTCTTCTCCTTCTCCGTGCGCTTGCGGTAGTTGTCAAACTCGGCCATCTGGCGCTTCACCCGGTCCTCGAGCATGGCGTTCTTTTCCTTCAGGGCCTCGAGCTCCTTGTTCTTCCCTCTCCGGAAGAATCCGCCCTTCTCCTTGCCCTGGGGCTCCGCCGCTTCCCCGGCTTCTTCACCGGCCTGCGGCGCTTCGGCGGCATCCTCGTCCGCGGGTTCCTCCGCGTCCTCCGGCACTTCCTCCGCTTCCGCTTCCGTCCCGGCCTCCGCAGTCTCTTCCGCCGCACCGGCTTCCGGACTCTCCTCCGTATCTTCGGTGTCCGCTTCAGGAGAAGTTTTGACCTCTTCCGTCTCCGCAGCCCCGGCGGCCTCAGCGTTTTCCTTGTTTCCGTCAATAATCTCGATCATTGTTCCCGATCACCTTTCTTCACGCCCTGCTCCGGCGGCGCCGGATCCCGGGCGGATAATTAACTGTCCTTTTTATAGTAGGTTTCCAGCTGGCCCGTGATGTTCTTCAGGACGTCCACAACCTTCTCGTAATCCATCCGCTTGGGTCCGATGATTCCGATGGTTCCCTTCATTCCTCCGCCAAGCTCGTAAGTCGCGGTGACTACGCTGCAGTCGTCCATTCCCTGCGTGGGAACCTCGTTGCCGATGTACACCTGGATGCCTGTCCCTGATTCCTCGGCGAGGCTCTCCTGGACTATCGTCCCGAGGATTTTCTTCTCCTCGAAGTCCCCGATGATCCTGCTCGCCCTCTGGTTGTCCGAGAGCTCCGGGTACCGGAAGATGTTGTCCGCTCCGCTGGTGTAGATCTCGGGGTTGTCGTCCGCCTTGATCGCCTCCGCCGCCGAATCGATGACGTTGGCGACGATTCCTGAGCGGTCCCCCGCCTGCTGCTTGATCGATGCGATAAGCCCGAGGTTTATCTGTTCGACCGCCAGCCCGTCCAGCGTGCTGTTGAGGAGCATGTTGAGCTTTAGAAGCTCCTCGGAGGAAAACTCCTCCTCCACCGGGATCAGCGTGTTCCGGATGAGGTTGCCCTCGATCACGATAACCGCCAGGATGTGTTCCCTGTCCACCTGCGAGAGCTGGATGAACTTGATCTTGTTCTGCCGTATCGTCGGCACCGAGATCATGGACGCGTAGTTCGTGTTGCCCGCGAGGAGCTTCACCGCCTGCTTTAAGAGGCCTTCCAGCTTCTCCTCCCTCTCCAGGAGGAACCGCCTCTCGGTCTCCGCCTGCTGCTCCTTCTCCCTCAGGAGTTCATCCACGTAGAGCCTGTATCCCGCATCCGAGGGGATCCGGCCCGCGGAGGTGTGGGGCTGGATGATCAGGCCCATCTCCTCCAGATCGGACATCTCGTTGCGGATCGTCGCCGAGCTCAGGTTGAGATCGGTGTACTTGGAGATCGTCCTGCTGCCTACCGGCTCGCCCGTCTCCAGGTACGTGCGGATGATGGCCTGCAGGATTTTTCTCTTTCTCTCCGGCAAATCCATCATGCGTCATCTCCTCCCTGCCCCGTCCCTTTCCGACGCGGAGCTCCGGTTCTTCCGGTTTATTAGCACTCAATCGCTCTGAGTGCTAACATCGTCGATACATAATATAGCGCGG
>OMSM01000295.1 GCA_900313745.1 uncultured Lachnospiraceae bacterium | reverse complement strand
TGGAGGAGTACGACAGCGTCATTCTGGCCTGCGGCGCGTCCAATCCCAGGGATATCAAGGCCCCGGGCAGGGATGCGGAGGGAATTTACTTCGCGGTGGACTTCCTTGGAAGCGTGACGAAGCGGCTTCTGGACTGCTCCTTTGAGGAATACCCCCTGGATCTCGCCAAGGGGAAGGACGTCATCGTGATCGGCGGCGGAGACACCGGCAATGACTGCGTCGGGACGGTGATCCGGCTCGGAGCGAAGAGCGTTACTCAGCTGGAGATGATGCCGGAGCCCGCGGCGGCAAGGCTTCCCTCTAACCCCTGGCCGGAGTGGCCGAGGGTCCTCAAGACCGACTACGGCCAGGAGGAGGCAATATGGCGCTTCGGCGCGGATCCCAGAGTTTATCAGACGACCGTGAAGGAATTCCTGAAGGACAGGAAGGGACGCCTTAAGGGCGCCGTCCTGGTCTCGCTTTCCCCGGTGAAGGACAAGACGACCGGCAGGATGAACATGGTTCCTGTTGAGGGGTCGGAGCGCACCGTTCCGGCGCAGCTCGTCCTCATCGCGGCGGGGTTCCTCGGCAGCGAGAGCTATGTCACGGAGAGCTTCGGCGTGGAGACCGACGCGCGCAGCAATGTCAAAACTTCTCCCGGCGGATATGCAGCGTCGCGCGGAAAAGTTTTTACTGCCGGCGACATGCACCGGGGACAGTCCCTCGTGGTCTGGGCGGTCACGGAGGGAAGGAACGCCGCCCGCGCTGTAGACGAGGCTCTTATGGGGTATACGAACCTGTGAGGGAATGAAGGACTGCTCACCGGGTTTTCCGGTGCTCCGGGCGGAAAGAAATGAGGAGAAATCATGGCAAGGATTAACGCGAATTACGGTAAACTCCCGGGAAGCTACCTTTTCTCGGAGGTGGGGAGAAGGGTGAGGGAGTATAAGGCAGCCCATCCGGAGGCGGAGGTGATCAGCCTCGGAATCGGGGACGTGACCCTGCCTATCGCTCCGGCAGTGATCGGCGCACTGCACCGCGCGGTGGACGAGATGGGAAGCGCGGAGAGTTTTCACGGCTATGCCCCGGATCTGGGATATCCGTTCTTAAGGGAAAAGATCGCGGAGAAGGATTACATGGAGAGGGGCTGCGGGATCTCTCCGGACGAGATTTTCGTCTCCGACGGCGCCAAGTGCGACTGCGGAAACATCCAGGAGATTTTCGGAACGGACAACACCATTGCCGTGCTGGACCCGGTCTATCCCGTGTATGTCGACTCCAACGTCATGGCAGGGCGGACGGGGGATTACGACAGGGAGAAGGACCGGTACGACGGGGTGATCTACCTTCCCTGCACGAAGGAAAACGGGTTTGTCCCGGAGCTTCCTGAGGAGGTGCCGGACCTCATCTACCTCTGCTTCCCCAACAACCCTACCGGTTCGGTGATGACGAAAGCAGAGCTTCAGAGGTGGGTTGATTATGCCAACAGCCACGGCTCGGTCATCCTTTTCGACGCGGCCTATGAAGCCTATATTTCCGAGCCCGGAGTTCCCCACAGCATCTACGAGTGCGAGGGGGCGGAGAACTGCGCCATCGAATTCCGCTCCTTCTCCAAGACGGCGGGATTCACCGGCCTCAGGCTGGGATTTACTGTCATTCCGAAGGAACTGAAGGCCGGGGGGGAAGCGCTCTGGCCGCTCTGGGCGAGGAGGCACGGAACCAAATACAACGGCGCTCCGTATATCGTCCAGCGCGCGGGCGAGGCGGTGTACAGCCCGGAGGGACAGCTGCAGGTAAAGGAGCAGGCAGCTTATTACATGGAGAACGCGGGAATTATCCTGGAGGGATTAAGGCAGGCGGGATATGAGGCCTCGGGCGGGGTGAACGCCCCGTATATCTGGCTGCGGACCCCGGGGAACATGACCTCCTGGGAGTTTTTCGACCGCCTTCTCGCGGAGGCGAACGTCGTCGGCACGCCCGGATCGGGCTTCGGCCCGGGAGGGGAGCACTACTTCAGGCTCACTGCCTTCGGAACGAGGGAGAACACGATAAAGGCCGTAAAACGCATCACAGCGATTTAGAGCGGGGAATGTCCGGCATGGAGAAAACTATGGCGAAATACATTTTTGTTACCGGAGGCGTGGTCTCCGGCCTTGGAAAGGGTATTACGGCGGCCTCCCTTGGGAGGCTGCTCAAAGCAAGGGGCTTAAAGGTCGTGGCCCAGAAGCTTGACCCCTACATCAACGTGGATCCCGGTACCATGAGTCCCTACCAGCACGGGGAGGTCTATGTCACCGAGGACGGGGCGGAGACCGATCTTGATCTGGGACACTACGAGCGGTTCATTGATGAGGATCTCACCAGGTACTCCAACCTGACTTCCGGCAAGGTCTACTGGAACGTGCTGAACAAGGAGCGCAGGGGAAAATATCTGGGCTCCACCGTCCAGGTGATTCCCCACATCACCAATGAGATCAAGGAGTTCGTGTACCGCGCGGGAAAGGAGACGGACGCCGATATCGTGATCACCGAGATCGGCGGGACCATCGGCGACATCGAGTCCCAGCCCTTCATTGAGGCGGCAAGGCAGATCTCTCTGGAGACCGGGCGGGGAAACAGCCTTTTCATCCATGTCACCCTCGTCCCCTATCTGCACGGCTCGGAGGAGCACAAGTCCAAGCCCACGCAGCATTCGGTAAAGGAGCTGCAGGGCATGGGGATCAATCCCGACATCATCGTCCTAAGATGCGACGAGCCGCTGGAGGAGTCCATATTCCGCAAAATTTCCCTCTTCTGCAATGTCCGGGAGGACTGCGTCATTGAGAACCGGACGCTGGAGAGCCTCTACGAGGCGCCGCTGATGCTGGAGGAGAAGAATTTCTCCGGCGTCGTCCTAAGGGAGCTCGGGATCCAGGCCCCGCCGCCGGATCTCACGGAATGGACCAGGCTGGTGAACAGCATCCGCGGCAGGAACAAGGAAGTCACCATCGCGCTCGTCGGGAAATACGTCCAGCTCCACGACGCCTATCTGTCCGTGGCGGAAGCGCTCACTCATGCCGGTTTTGCCCTGAACGCCCATGTGCGCATCGAGTGGATCAATTCCGAGGAAATAACGGAGCAGAACCTGGAGGAAAAACTGGGGAATGCGCAGGGGATCCTCATCCCCGGGGGCTTCGGCGACCGCGGGATTGACGGGATGATCCTCGCCGCCGGATACGCAAGGACCCGCAAGATCCCGTATCTGGGCATCTGCCTCGGCATGCAGATCGCGGTGATTGAATACGCCAGGAGTATGGCCGGAATCCCCGACGCCTGTTCCGGGGAGTTTCACGACCCCTCGGAGCACAGGGTGATCGATTTCATGCCGGGCCAGTCCGACACAATCGACAAGGGAGGCACCCTGCGTCTCGGAAGCTACCCCTGCCGGATCGCTCCGGGGACGCTGATGGAGCGGTGCTACGGCGCGGAACTGATCCGCGAGCGGCACAGGCACCGCTACGAATTCAACAATGAATACAGGGACATACTGACCGGGGCAGGACTTGTCCTCTCCGGAATTTCACCGGACGGGAATCTGGTGGAGACTGTGGAGCTCAAGGATCACCCCTTCTTCCTTGGCGTGCAGTTCCATCCGGAGTTCAAATCCAGGCCCAACCGGCCGCATCCGCTGTTCCGGGAATTCGTGCGAAGCGCGCTGGAAAGGGAGACCGCGGCGGATAAACCGGCAGAAGAGACAGCCGGACCTGCGCCGGAGGGATCAGCGGGATGGGCGGCTGCGGCAGACGCGGCGGGAAAGGAGCCGGGAGCATATGAGTTTTGACCGGAAACTGATTCTGGAGGACGGAAGCGAGTATTACGGAACCGGTTTCGGGGCAAGGAAGGACGCCGTGTGCGAGATCGTGTTCAATACCTCGATGGCGGGATATCAGGAGATCGTCTCCGATCCCTCCTACACGGATCAGGCCGTCGTTTTCTCCTATCCGCTGATCGGGAGTTACGGCATTAACGACGAGGATTTTGAGAGCCGGAGAATTGCGCCCTCGGCCGTTATCGTCCGGGACCTGAACGGGAACCCGTCCAATTTCCGGTCCGTCAGAAGTTTTGACGAGCTCCTGAAGGACAGCGGCGTGCCGGGAATCTTCGGGCCGGACACGAGAAAACTGGTGAGGAATATCCGGGATTACGGAACCCGCAGGGGGCTTGTCACTGACGCGGACATTCCGGCGGAGGAAGGCCTCAGGATTCTTATGAACACGCCGGTCCCGCACGACGCGGTGCGCCGCGTGAGCTGCCGTAAGAAATGGTACAGCCGCACCTCCAACCCGCGGTTTAATGTCGTGGCCGTCGACTGCGGGATGAAGACCAATATCGTGAGAATGCTCAACAGGAATCACTGCAATGTGACGGTTGTGCCGTTCGATACAGGCCCGGAGGAGATTCTCCAGCTCGCCCCCGACGGCGTGCTGGTTTCCAACGGGCCGGGGGATCCGCAGGATGTTCCGGAGGTCGTGCGGACGCTCCGGGACTTAAGGGGCAAGGTGCCCATTCTCGGCATCTGCCTCGGTCATCAGCTGATCGCGCTTTCCGCGGGGGCCGGGACCTACAAGCTGAAATTCGGGCACAGAGGCGGCAACCATCCGGTGAAGGACTTAAGAACCGGGAGGATTGAGATCACAAGCCAGAACCACAGCTACGCGGTGGATGAGGAAAGCCTCGAAGGGACAGGGCTTGCTGTCTCCCACAGGAATCTGCTGGACGGAACGGTGGAGGGACTTAGCTGCGGGGAGGACGGGATATTCTCCGTGCAGTTCCATCCGGAGAGCGCTCCCGGACCGCAGGACTGCATGCATCTTTTCCCGGAATTCACGGAGAGGATGGAGCAGTGGAGACGGCGCGAAGCCTGAGGAAGAGCCGGGCAGCAGGCAGCGGCCATGCGCGGGAGAGACGGGGAGATTAAGAGGTATGCCCAGACGGACGGATATAAGAAAGGTGCTGGTGATCGGCTCCGGCCCTATTGTGATCGGGCAGGCGGCGGAGTTCGACTATGCGGGAACCCAGGCCTGTCTGGCACTGAAGGAGGAGGGCTATGAGGTAATCCTTGCCAACTCCAATCCCGCGACGATCATGACGGATCACGAGATCGCGGACAAGGTGTACATGGAGCCTCTGACGCTGGAGTTCCTTGCGAGGATCTGCAGGTATGAGAGGCCGGACGCCATAGTCCCCGGAATCGGCGGCCAGACGGGGCTGAATCTCTCTCTTCAGCTCTACGACAAGGGTGTGCTGGAGGAGTGCGGGATCGAGCTTCTCGGAACGGATGCCGTGAGCATCCGGCGGGCGGAGGACCGCGAACAGTTCAAGGAGCTCTGTGAGTCTCTGGGAGAGCCGGTGATTCCCTCCCGGATCGCGGAGACCGCGGAGGACGGGCTTAAGGCCGCGGAGGAGATCGGGTACCCGGTGATTCTTCGTCCCGCCTTTACCCTTGGCGGCACGGGAGGCGGCTTTGTCCTGTCTGCGGAGGAGATGCGGGAGAAGCTTCCGCACGCCCTCGCCCAGTCGCCGGTGCACCAGGTTCTGGTGGAGAAGAGCGTCCGGGGCTTCAAGGAGATCGAGTATGAGGTCATCCGGGACGCAAACGACACGGTGATCACGGTCTGCAATATGGAGAATCTGGATCCTGTGGGAATCCATACGGGGGATTCCATTGTCGTCGCGCCGAGCCAGACGCTGACCAACAGGGAATACCAAATGCTCCGGGACAGCGCGGTGAGGCTCATCCGGGAGCTGAAGGTGAAGGGCGGCTGCAACGTGCAGTTCGCACTGGATCCGGAGTCCTTCGGGTACTACGTAATCGAGGTGAATCCGAGAGTGTCCCGCTCCTCGGCCCTGGCCTCCAAGGCGACCGGCTACCCGATCGCGAGAGTTTCCGCCAAAATTGCGGCCGGCCTTAATCTTGAAGAGATCCGCCTGGCCAATACGCCGGCCTGCTTCGAGCCGGCGCTGGACTATATTGTGACCAAAATGCCGCGCTTCCCCTTCGACAAGCTCACGGATCCGGTGGAGGGAAGGACGCTGTCCACACAGATGAAATCCACCGGTGAGACCATGAGCATCGGGCGCACGGTGGAGGAGAGCCTCCTAAAGGCCATCCGCTCCCTGGAGGACGGGAAGAACCATATCCACCTGGAGAAATTCGATGTAAAGAACCTCTCGGACAAGCCGGCTCCGGAGAACCGCGGGGAGGCTCTCGCAAAGCTCTTAAAATACATCGAGGAAGGCACCGACGACCGCCTGTACGCGATCTCCGAGCTTCTCTGGCTTGGGGCTGATCTGCAGGCAATTTACAGCAGGACGAAGATTGACCTGTTTTTCCTTGAGGCGGTAAAGAGAATTGTCGATTACGAGAAGAAGCTGGAGGAGTGCGCAGGCGGAGAGCAGGACGCAGGGGAAGCTTTGGCTTCCGGTGTGCCGGAAGGGCATGCGCTCCCGGGAAAGGAGCTTCTCCTCGGGGCGAAGCGCATGGGCTTCTCAGACTCCTATATCGCGGAGCTCACAGGGCATGCTGAGGAGGAAATCTGGAGGCTCAGGAAGCAGTACGGCCTCCGCCCGGTCTACAAGATGGCCGACACCTGTGCCGGGGAGTTCGCGAGCTACGTGCCGTATTTTTATTCCACCTATGAGGAGGAAAACGAGTCCGAAGCCTCCGGGCGTCAGAGCGTCATCGTCCTGGGATCTGGGCCGATCCGGATCGGCCAGGGCGTGGAGTTCGACTACTCCACGGTCCACGCGGTGAAGACGATCCATGAGATGGGATACGAAGCGATTGTCGTCAACAACAATCCCGAGACGGTCTCCACGGATTACACTACATCGGACAAGCTTTACTTCGAGCCGCTCACGGTGGAGGACATCATGAACATCGTCGAGCTGGAGCAGCCTGTTGGGGTCGTCTGTTCCCTCGGAGGGCAGACCGCGGTTAATCTCGCCGGGCCGCTCGCCGCCCGGGGAGTGCGGATCATAGGGACGGGA
>OMSM01000227.1 GCA_900313745.1 uncultured Lachnospiraceae bacterium | reverse complement strand
TCCGGCCTGCTTCACTGGCTCTACATCGTGACAGGCGAGTGGACCCTGCCCTTCTTCACGGCGCTCTTCGGCCGGCTCCATATCCCGATGAAGGGAAAGGCGGCGGACGCCTTCCGGGTGGCGAGGACCTTCCTCCTCGTCAATATCGGCAATGTGTTCTTCCGGGCGGATTCCGTTCCCTCAGCTCTTGGGATGCTCAAAGGGGCGGTCACGGTGTTCAATCCCGGCGTTCTTTTTGACGGAAGCCTGTTCGGCCTCGGACTGGACTGGATCGACATGGGGGTCCTCGCGGTATCGGTTGTGATCCTCATAGCGGTCTCACTTGCAAACGAGAAGAAGCCGGTTCGGGAGAGGGTGGCGGCAAAACCCCTTCCCCTGCGCTGGGCTGCCTATTTCGCGCTGCTGTTCTACGTCATTCTCCTGGGGAACTACGGCCCGGGTTACAGCGCGGCTGAATTTATTTATCAGGGGTTCTGACGATGGCGGCAGTGATAAAGCTGGTTTTATGCATATTCTGGATGGTTTTCCTGCCGGTGGCCGCCGGCGGAATTCCCTGCCTTCTTCTCCCGGAGAGCAGGAGGAGTTTTCTCCGGCGCGCAGTATCCGGGTATCTCGTCTCCTTTACGGTCTTTGAGATCACCGCTCTGCCCGTGCTGCTCCTTACGGAAAGGGGAGATTTCGGGCTTCTGTGCAGGATTTACATGGCGGAAATGCTGCTTCTCGGTATTCTCGGCGCAGCCGCGGGAAGGCGGAGGAAACCCGGGGAGGCCGCGGGAAGAGGGAGTTTTGCCGGACGCGTCCTCTATGGTTGCGGGATCAGCGCGGGAGCACAGGGGAAGAAGGCAAAACTCCTGTGGGTCATCTACCTCGGCCTCCTCGCGTTCAAGCTTGTCATGGCGCTGACCCACACCTTTTTCGACGGGGACGACGCATATTATGTCGCATCCTCGGTGATCGCGGACGAGACCGGGAGCATGTACCGCATCCTGCCCTACGTCGGAGGCGCGACTTCGCTGGACGTAAGGCATGCGATGGCGATGCTGCCCATGTGGATCGCGTTTATCGCAAGGATGAGCGGGACACACGCAACTATCGTGACCCACACGATGATTCCTCTGGCTTTTCACCCGCTGAACGACGCGGTGCTCGCGCTTCTGGGCAGCGAGCTTGTCCGCACCGCCGGCCGGGAAAACGAGAGCGACAGCGCGCTTCCGGCCTTCATGATCATCGCGGCGCTCTGGC
The DNA here is from genome assembly GCA_900313745.1 of uncultured Lachnospiraceae bacterium. Classification (GTDB taxonomy): domain Bacteria; phylum Bacillota; class Clostridia; order Lachnospirales; family Lachnospiraceae; genus CAG-791. The sequence goes on along the minus strand of OMSM01000227.1, from coordinate 5,090 downwards.
AGGTTTTCGGCAACGTATCCATCTATACCCCGGAGAATTTCCTCATCATGAGGGTCTGGCAGGGAAAATCCATGTTCGTGAATTTCCTGATCCCGCTGGTTTTCTACATCTATCTCTGCCTGGGGCGGAGCTATGGAAGGGCGGAGGTCTCCGGGCTCACGGAGGAAAACTCCGGCAGGGAACGCAGCTTTCTGTTCGCTGCTGCGCTGATGGCCTCATGTACCGCGGGGCTTTTCACCTCCATGGCGCCGGTACTGACCGGCGGTCTGATGGGGCTGATGAGCATATACTGCGCTGTGACGGTGCGGAAAAGGAGGATTTTCCTGCGCACGCTCATTGTGGTTCTGCCCTGTATTATCTACACCGCGCTGTGGTTCTACCTCTTGTTTACGGTAAAGCCCTTCTAGGCGCGGCGGTACCGGACGTGCGGATTTCAGGAATTGGAGAACAGTAATGCTATGATCGCTTCCATGACCAATATCATCGGTGTTCTGGAACAGTACCGGGGCGGAGGCTTTCTGCTCCTCATCTATGCGGCGGCGTTTGTCTATCTTTTCGTGAAGGAGAAGGACGCCACGGCAAGGGCGCTGTTCGTCTATCTGCCTCTGATGGTCTTCATTCTGTTCCTTCTTCCGCCTGTGTACGCGATCTACTGCAAGGTGGAGGCGGACGCCTATTACCGGCTGCTGTGGCTGATGCCGATGCTTGCAACGGTGGCTCTTGCGGCGGCGAGGATCACGAAGAAGGCAGGGATTCCCGGCATGGCGGTCATTGCAGCGCTGATTATCGCCGGCGGAAAGTACACCTACGCGAATGTCAATGTTCTTCACGCTGAGAACCGCCTTCACATTCCCCAGGCGGCGATTGACGTCTGTGACTTCATTCTGAATGACCACGATATTCTGATGGCGGAGGCCGGGACGCCCAGGACACCGCTCCCGGAGTTCCCGGAGTCCATTCTTTCGGGCGACGAGGGCTTCTGGGACGACAGGGTTAAGGCTGCGGTTCCGGGGGAACTCGTTCACTTTACGAGGCAGTACACCTCGCGCGTGAACATGCCCTTCGGGCGGGAGATGATGGTCCCGCAGTGGCCGTATTTCAACGATGTGTATACCGAGATGGAGAAGGCGGAGGTAATCGACGCCGAAGCGCTCTCGGAGATACTTAAGGAGACAGGCTGCGGCTATCTTGTGCTCAACGCCGCAAAACCGGTCGAAGGAGATCTCGCCGAGTATGGCTACGAGGCCATAGCCTTCCTGGACGGCTACAACATCTTCCGCAGAGTGCCGGAAGAATAAAAGGTGCCAGGGGACGGTTCTCTGGTCAGTTTTCTGAAAACTGACCAGAGAACCGTCCCCTGGCACCTGACCCCCGGTACCTTAATCAGTAGCCCGGATCGAACTCTTCCTTGTCGTTGTTCAGGATCTTGCTGACGAAGTGGCGGGCCACCTGCCGGAAGCCTGCCTCGTTCAGATGGATGTGATCTGCGAGATATTTGCTGTGATTGTTCTCGTTTACTGAGCCGAAGTAGTTGTCGATGAAGGATATTCCGCAGTTGCCCGTCACGTCGATTGCCTTGATGACGTAGGTCGGAAGGGCGCCGTTGCCGAGATCGGTGTAGTTGGCGTCGTCGTAGGTCCCGTCCTCCAGGGGATAGAACGCGTAAGTGGGCGAGAGAAAGACCAGCCGGATGTGAGGATAGGCCTCCTTGATGAGTTCGATGCCGCGCTTCAGCGCCCCCGTGTAGGTCTGGAGATCGCCGTCGTCGTTGTCGTTCCAGACCGGAGAGCGGTGAAGATAGTCGGATGCGTCGTACATGACCGCGATGATATCCACCGATTCGAAGTCCACGGATTTAAGCGTCTCCACCGAGTTCTTGAACCTTATGTCGTTCTTTATCGTTGCAACGGTCTCCATCGTGGTATAATCGCCCATGTTGATCGCGTTTGCGACGTAGTAGAAGTTGAACGCGTCGTCGAGGTAGTCGGTATCGAAGAGCGCGTTGACGCTGGCGATCTGGGAGTCGGGGAAACCCGCACTGATGGTTTTTGTCTTGTTCCCGCCAAGCTTCGCGATCTGGCCGGCGAGCCCGGTTTCGTCATCACCGCAGACGGGGTCGTCGCCGAGGAACAGGACGGTGGTCGTTCCGTCGTCCGTGCGCCCCTCTAAAAGCGCGGGGTCGATCGGGATGATCACGTCGAGAACCTCCACGTCATAGGCGGTGTTCACAACGGTGGGGTCGTAGGTTGACGCGGTGCCCTTGTTCCAGTGGACAAGGCGGATGACAGCCACGATGCCGAGAATGACGATCAGCGCAAGAACGGCGAGCGGAATGATGGCCGAAGGGGTGAGCTTAAACGAAGTCCTGCGGCTTCTGCGGCGGACGGAAGACCGGTCCGGGGTTCTTCCGCCGTATGGGTCGGAAGCAGGCCTTCGCGGGCTCCGGTCCTGGCCGGAGGATCTTCCTGAGTTTCTGGTGTAGCGGTCGGACATTTTTATACCTCGAATGCGGCGCCCGGTGCGTCAGCACCAGGACGATAACCGGAATGCTGTCTCCGTCAGATGTAAGCCGGAGAGATATTTCCGCGTCCCTTGATAAAACACTGGTTTTAGTAACTCTATCATTATACACTACAGCGGGAAACATGACCTCACAGGCCAGAATGAAAAGGAATCGGATGAAAAGCTACGGCCGAATCAGGCAGGTGCTGATCCTGCAGGCAATCATCTTTGTTTACTCGGTAAACTCCATCGCGGCAAAACTTGCCTCGGGACAGGAGGCGTTTTCAGGCCTTTTCCTTCTTTACTGCGGACTGGAAGTGCTGGTTCTCGGAATCTACGCGATTCTCTGGCAGCAGGCAATCAAGCACTTTGACATCTCCGTCGCTTATGCCAACAAGGCGATGGTCCTTCTGTGGGGGCTGCTCTGGGGAGTGGTATTCTTCGGCGACAGGGTGAGCGCGGGAAAACTCGCGGGCATCGCCATGGTCATCGCGGGCGTGATTCTGATCAACCGCGGAGAGCACGGGAACGGAGCGGAGAGCAATACGGCGCGTGAAGAGGAAGGCGCCGCCGGGGAGGATCTCCCGGGAGGAGGCCGGTCATGACACGCGGGTTCGGGATCTGCCTTATCATCATGATCGTCTGCGAGCTCATCTCCGCCGCCTCACAGATGCTCCTTAAGAAGAGTGCAGGGATAAGCTACGGAAGCTGGATCAGGGAATACGTGAACCCCTGGGTCATCTCCGGATACCTGCTGCTCTTTGCGGCGATGTTCCTGACGATAAAGGCTTACGCCTACGCCGATCAGTACATGCATGTGCCGATGCTCGAAACCTTCGGATACATTTTTGTCCTTATCATGGGCAGGATATTCTATAAAGAAAAACTCACGCGGCCGCGCATTCTGGGAATGGCGCTTATCCTGTCGGGGATACTCGTCTATTACGCGCTTGGCTGACGCGGAGGGAGACTGCGGAAAACTATGGGCAGAGAAGATACGAATTATCTTGATACGGAAGACCTCATCCTCGATACGGAGGAGCTGACCCTGGATGCGGAGGAGTTTGTCCCGCGGACGGAGGAACTCCTCCTGAGTACGGAGGATCTTGTCCCGCAGACGGAGGATTTCGGACTCCGGGATTCCTGGACGGACGATATGGGCTCAGGGGACGATATGATCGATTTCCCCGAGCATTACGATACAGATTATATAGACGCAATCCCGGACGGAATCGATGAGTCGGAGCTGGAAATGGAGATCCGGCGCAGAATGCCCCAGTTCTCCAGGGAGGAGTATACAGTAGCCCCCGAGGACATCCCCGAGGACATGGAGAGCGGGTTCGCCGGAGAAGCCGGCCCGGACAGCGGGGAACTGCCGGAGACCGGCGAAGAGGACGGGGATGAGGCACGGAAGGCTGCCGCGGAGCGCATCCTTGCCGCATCCGGACACAGCCGCCGGCACGGAGACGCGGCACCGGAGGAAAAGCGCGGAAGAAGAGCGGGCTCCAGGACTTCAGGGCGGCGCAGAGCGGCGCGGGAAGAGGAGGACGAGGAAGAGGATGACGACGATGAGTTTTCGCTCATCGATTTTGCCGTGATTACGATCGGCGTGATTGTGGCCGCGGTGGTCATTGTGTTCGGCATTAGAATGTTCGGCAGCAGGAAGACGGAAGAGGAGGTCGCAAGTTTTGCCCGGATCGGCACGGAATTCATGAGTGCCGACGTGCTCCGGGCGGACAAGGTGGCGGAAATCGGCGAAAACTACTCCCTGATGCTTAAGCAGGTTCCGGAGCCCGAGCCGGAAGTCGAGCAGGAGCCGGAGATCGCCGTCGAGGAGACCGAGGAGAAGAAGGTCGTGGAGCTGAAGCTCTCCAGCGTGCAGCGCGACCTGAAGATCAAGTTCATTAATTCTGCCAACGCCGCGCTGATCACGGGCGTGCCCTTCAAGGTCAGGGTGACGGATCCCTCCGGAAAGGAGACCGAGTATACCAATGACGACCGGGACGGCATTATCTACAGGAAGAACCTGAATGCGGGCACCTACAAGGTGACAATGGTGCCGTTTGAGGAGACGGACGAAGATTATCCTTACTATGATCTGCCGGAGGGCCCGCATACCATCGAGGTCAAGGCGGAAATCGCCTATGAGCGGATTGACGTCCAGGACGAGATCAAGGATGCGTCACAGGTCAACGTCGCGCAGGAGGATACCGCCCACAATATTGCCAATACGGTAATCGAGAGTGTCATCACCGACACCGTGGAGTGGGTTGAGAGCACGAAGACGGAGGTCACCGAGGGCGGCATCGCCACAACGGCGGACGATTACGTCGAGGTCCCGAAGAGCGATATTCCCGACCCGTCGAAGAAGCAGAGCAGGAATACTTCCGGTCCGGAGACCGAGCTGCCGGTGGCAGAGCCGGTGATGCTCGCTTCGGCATATCAGTCAGCGGAACCCGCGGGTGAGGAACAGACGCCGGCGGAAGTAATCCCGGAGGGAGGCGGAGAGAACACGGAGCCGCCTGCCGGAGGTGAAGGCGGAGGAAACGAAGGGGGAGGAGGCTCGGAGACGCCGGATCCGCCTCCGG
>OMSM01000294.1 GCA_900313745.1 uncultured Lachnospiraceae bacterium | reverse complement strand
CTCTTCTCCTTCGTCGAGAAGAACTCCGGCAGCGGGACCCAGGGCCTCATGGTCATCAACACCGACCGCGTGACCGACGTCGGCTGCTTCTGGGGCTGCAATCCGGACGGGATCCCGGAGGCCTACACCTTCAACGCCTACGGCAGGTGGGTGCGCGAGGAGATCCCGGAGGATCACACGCTGGAGAAGATCGCGGAGAAGAAGGCGGAGTAAGGCGCCGGAAGGAAGAATGAGCCGGGCGTGCCGGCGCCGGGACGGATGATGAGCCCGGCGAAGATGGAAGCGGCGCCGCAGATTTGGGCGGCGCCGAACGGAGGATGAGTCCGGCGGCGATCGAAGCGCCGCCCGGACGCCCGGATGGAAAGTATGAGGATGCAGGAGGAATTAGGATGGGAGTGGAAGGAAAGGAATTCCCGGACGTGAGTTTTGAGGGAAATTCCAAATACCGCGGCGCGCCGGTGACGGAGCTGGGCGGCCGGTCCTTTGAGCTTCTCCTGGACAACGGAAAGCAGGGAGCGCTGGTTTTCCACAGCGGGATGCTCCTGACCTGGCGGCCGGTCGGCGGCAAGGCCCGCACGGAGAGGTATGACTGCCTGAAGGCGGACGAGGATACGTATTTCGTGAACATCGAGCCGAAGGATTATCATCCCCGCACAGGTATCGTACTGGTGATGGACCTGGAGCAGAGCCTGGTGACGGTGCTGCTCTCCCGCCAGGAGGTGGACGGGCGCTATCCGGACAAGGTGGTCAACGAGTTCGTGTTCGGCGCGATCCGCAGGCCGGACGGCTCCGTGCCGGTGAAACGGCACGGCTTTACCAGCGACCTGGTGGGATGCCGGATCCGCTGGAGGTACTCGGACAGTTTTGCCGTCTCGCACGTCTATTATGACGCGCGCTACATGCGCATGCCGGTTCCGTCGCGCGAGAAGGACCCGGAGAGGTGGGAGATCTTTCATAAGAATCCCTACGACGTGACGTGCAGCTATGTGAAGATCAAGAAAAACATCTATTTTGTCTCGTTCATCGAGGATTTCACGCAGACCCGGGGCAGGGTCGGGAGCAGCCTGACGCTGCTCATGGACATCAGCAGGCTGCATGACGTGGGCAGGTCCTACGGCACCTGGGCGGGCAGGTGGGAGAACTACCTCTTCTCCGCGGTCGGCACCTGGGAGGAGCCCACGGAGGAGGACCTGAATCCGGAGAGCCCGTACAGGGTCTAGTGGAAATGGAGATAAAAGTTTGAGAGTCCTGCTGATGCAGGACTTTCAAACGGCGCCATCGGTGCCTGCGCACCGGGCGCCGCATTCGGCAAAACCGCATTCGCGGATTTTGCCTCAGCGAGGAGATAATATGAAAATCGCGATAATCGGAGCGAGCGGCCGGGCGGGCAGCCTGATCGCGAAGGAGCTCCTGGACCGCGGCCACGAGGTCACGGGATATGTCATGCACCCGGAAAAGGTGAAGGACGAGAGGATCAAGGTGATCCGGAAGAGCATTTTCGAGCTCTCCGAGGCGGATTTGAAGGACTATGACGTGGTGGTCAACGCGTTCGGGCAGTTCGCGCCCGGCCTGGGCTTCCAGTATCAGACCTCGACGCAGAGCCTGATCCACGCAATGAAGAACCTGCCGGAGGTCCGCCTCCTCTTCGTGGGCGGAGCCGCAAGCCTTTACACGGATCCGGAGAAGCAGCACATGGCCATAGAGCGGATCCCGGAGAAATTCCGCGAGGTTCCCTCCAACATGTACGCGGAGCTGGAGATGCTGAGGAAGAGCGATATCAACTGGACCTTCTTCAGCCCGGCCTTCACCTTTGACGCGGCGGGACCGCGCACGGGAAGCTATACCTTAGGCACGGACTTTATTTTCAACAACGACGAGGGCGAGAGCTACATCAGCTACGCCGATTATGCCATCGCCATGGCGGATGAGGTGGAGAAGGGGCAGTTCGCGGGCGGCCGCCGCTTCACCGCGGTCTCCAACAGGAACCCGAAGGCGGCGGAGCCGGAAGCTGAGGAAAAAGTTTTGACCCGGCTTTCCGAGGAGCTCGCCGGAGACGACCTCACGCTCGTGTCCTCTGAGACCTTGCTGGGATCGAAGGAAGGAGAGTCCGGGGCGCCGGAAGCCGCAACGGAAGCGGAGAAGAAGCCCGAAGGCAAGGAATTCCCCGACGTGGAGTTCGAGGGCGTCGTATCCCAGTACCGCGCGCCGCTGGTGTATGAGCTGGCCGGGAAGAGTTTTCACCTGATCCTGGATAACGGCGAGGAGGGCGCTCTGATCTTCCACACCGGGCGGCTGCTCACCTGGTCGCTGGTCGGCGGGGAGTCCTGGACGGAGCGGTATGAGTGCAACAAGATCGACGAGGACACGTATCTTGTGGTCTTCGAGATCACGAATTCGAAGCCCCGCACCGGGATCACGTTCATTCTGGACATGGAACAGTCACTGGTCACCGAGGTGCTGGCGTACCAGGGCACCAACCGGAAATACCCGGATATGGTGTACAACGATTTCGTCTTCGGCGCGATCGCCCTGGACAACCGGCCGCTGCCGAAGAAGCGCCACGGCTTCACCGACGCGCTGATGGGGACAAGGATCATCTGGCGCTACTACGCCAACGCGGAGCGCGGAATCCCGCATGTCTACGCGGATCCCAACTACATGCGCCTGCCGCTGCCGCCGGAGGATGACCACTCGCCCATGGCAGAGGCCATGCGCGCCAATCCCTATGACGAACCCGCGCGGTTCATCAAGATCAAGGACACCATCTATGCCGCATCCTTCCTGGAGCAGCATCACACCGAGCGCGGCGGGATAGGCAACAACATGCTCGTGTGCCTCGACATCGCCAGGCTCAAGAACATCGGCCGCTCCTTCGGCCTGCACCGCGACCGCACGCCGGAGAACTACATCTTCAACGCCTACGGCAAGTGGATGGATGCCGGAGAGAACGACCGCTACCAGAGCGTATACCGCGTATAAGGTGCCAGGGGACGGTTCTGTGGCGAGTATTCTGACAATAAGCCAGGGGACGGTTCTGTGGCGAGTTATCAGAAAACTCGCCACAGAACCGTCCCCTGGTTTATTGTCCTTCCCGGTTTGGCCGCAAAGACCGGAATGCCGGGATGCGCGCCCACCGCTGGCCGGCGGTGAGCTTAATTGTGGGCGCGAGCAGCTTTCGAAGAGAGTTCACGCCCACAATTTCTTTTAGCAAGTCATTGCTGTGGGCGTGGAGGGCGGGAATGCCGTAGGCACGCCCAAGGTGTAACTTATCTTGCGTCTGCTGTGGGCGTGATGGGCTGGAATTGCATGTTCACGCCCATGGTCTGGCACTGTCCTGCTTCTTCGCTGGGCGTAGAGGTATCTATAAGCATGTATACGCCCACATTTGCTTTTCTAACCGGATGG
>OMSM01000350.1 GCA_900313745.1 uncultured Lachnospiraceae bacterium | reverse complement strand
TGAGGAAGGAAGAAAAAAGAAGCTTCCCGAATCCGGTGCGGAAATTGCCGCTCTCATCGGTAATGAGCGAGGCATTCCTCCCGGTAAGCGGTTTTCCGTCCGAAATATTCAGATGTACGGTGAGCCTGACCGGACGCTCCGGGATCTCCGCCGAGTGCAGCATGTCCATGCACTCCGGAAGATACGGGCTGTTCGGCATGATGCTTACACCGTTCAGGACACCTTCAGTATAACATTGCAGAATCTCGCGGCTTTGTTTCGGAAAGAAACCGAAATCATCCGCATGATATTCAATACGCATTTTTGTACAAGTCATTTCCGCGGGAGTCCAGGACCACGATGACCGGGAAATCCTTCACGGTCAGCTTTCTCACCGCCTCCGTGCCGAGGTCCTCGTACGCAACCGTCTCTGAGGCTGTGATGGCCTTCGAGAGCAGCGCTCCCGCGCCGCCGATGGCGGCAAAGTAAACCGCGCCGTTGCGGATCACGGCCTCGTGAACCTCCGCGCTCCTCCTGCCCTTTCCGATCATCCCGGTCATCCCGAGATCAAGGAGTTCCGGAGTATAGCGGTCCATGCGGCTCGCTGTGGTCGGCCCGGCGGAGCCGATCGGCCTCCCCTCCCTCGCGGGACTGGGGCCCATGTAGTAGACAATGCTGTCCTTAAGAGGGAAGGGAAGCTCCCTGCCCTCGGAGAGCGCCTCCGCCATGCGCCTGTGTGCGGCGTCCCTCGCGGTGTAGAGCGTTCCCGTGATATAGACCATGTCGCCGGCCTCGAGCTCCGCGGCCTTCTCCTTTGTCAGGGGCGTAGTAATATAGCGATCCATACGATTATCCTTATCCTAAAGCATCACTGACGCGTGGCGGTTCACGTGGCAGCAGATGTTGACCGCCACCGGAAGCCCGGCGATATGTGTAGGATACGTCAGGATATGCAGGGCGAGCGCCGTGGTCCTGCCGCCGAGGCCCGCCGGCCCGATGTCCGTATTGTTGATCCGTTCGAGCAGTTCCTGCTCCATCTCCCGGATATGGGGATCCTGTGAAAACTCATCCACAGGCTTAAGCAGCGCCTTTTTTGCCAGAATGGCACACTTCTCAAAGGTTCCCCCGATGCCTACGCCGATCACCATCGGCGGGCACGCGTTGGGTCCCGCGTCCACGACTGCGCGGACGACGGCGTCCTTGATGCCCTCCTCGCCGTCCGCCGGCTTGAGCATGAACACACGGCTCATGTTCTCGCTCCCGAACCCCTTGGGAGCCACCGTGATGAGGAGGCTGTCCCCGGGAACGATGGAATAATGAATAATCGCCGGCGTGTTGTCCCCGGTGTTCACCCGGTTAAGGGGATCCGCGACCGACTTGCGCAGGAAGCCGTCCAGGTAGCCCCTGCGGACGCCGTCGTTTACGGCATCTTCGAGGCTTCCCCCTGTGAAGTGGACTTCCTGCCCGATCTCGAGGAACACGACTGCCATTCCGGTGTCCTGGCAGATGGGAATCATCTCTGATCCCGCGATTTCCAGGTTCGTCACCAGTTTTGACAGGATATCCGCGCCGAGGGGCGAGGTCTCCTCCTCCGCGGCACGGCGAAGCCTCCCCTCCATGTCGGGGGAGAGGCGGTGATTCGCGTTAATGCACAGCTCCCGCACTGCGTCGGAAACCGCGCTCACCTGAATGTCACGCATATTGAGTTCCCCGGATTACTGAAGAAGCTTAAGGGTTTCGTCGAGTTCCTCCGCGGAGGGCTCCCCGGGCGTCCAGCCGATGGTCTGCCCGTCTCCGCGGTAGCGGGGGATGAGGTGCATGTGGAAGTGGCGGACAGTCTGTCCCGCCGCCTCACCGTTATTCTGCACGAGGTTGAATCCGTCAGCGGAGAGGGCTCCCGCGATCTTAGCCGCCATGCGCTTTGCGAGCCGCATTGCGTCGGCTGCGGTGTCCTCGGGAATCCCGAAGAGATCGTCGTAGTGCTCCTTCGGCAGGATCAGGGCGTGTCCTCTCGCCGCAGGGCCGAGATCCAGGATGACACGGAACTGATCATCCTCGAAGAGCGTGCGGGAGGGAATCTCCCCGTTAGCGATCCTGCAGAAAATGCAGTCGTCTTTTCTCATTTCATACCTCCTTAATATCTTCGGACCGTTTTTCCCGGAATAAGAACCATCAGCGCACCGGCGGCAAGTCCGGTGACGAGTCCTCCGATATGTGCGATATTGTTGACGTTTTCCATCATGAACCCGCTGTAGACAGAGTACACCGCCATCGCGGCCACCCGGGCAGGAGTAATGCTTCCCATCCGGTTCCGGTATGCGATGCAGAGGACAAGCAGCCCTCCGATAAGCCCGAAGACAGCTCCGCTTGCCCCGAGGGAGTTCCAGTTCTCCATGGTTCTTAGTTCCCAGAGAATCGTCAGCAGGTTTCCGCCGATTCCGGCGGCAAAATAGAGGATCAGATACCTGACTGCACCCAGGCGCTTCTCGATGGGGTCACCAAGATAAAGCAGTGCGACTGTATTGGAAAAGAGATGGCGGGTATCCGCGTGAAGGAACATCGAGGTGACAATCCTGAAGAACTCGCGGTCAAGGACGACACCATCCAGCGAGAGCACTCCGCCTGCGTAGATCGCCCGGCCAAGCTTCGGAGAGAGCACCCCAAGGACATAGACTGCAATATTGGCTGCGGCAAGCACGACAGTCGTCCGCCCCAGCGAATTGCGGGAATCGTAATAGCTCATGAAGTGTATTTTATACCACTCTATAGCAGAATTCCATGCGTCCGAAGCGGATTTCGTCCTGCGGATAAAGCTCCTCCGTGGAATTAGGCTTAAGCCTCTCGCCGTTGATGAAGGTCCCGGTAGGGCTGTTCAGGTCCGTGACCTTCAGTTTTCCCCCGTCGGTGCGCTCTATCCTCGCGTGGATCTGCCCTACGGAGTCGTCCTTTATGACGTAGCTCGCAAAACCCGGCAGGGAGCCGACTGTCTGCGGCAGGGAGGCAAGATCTATCCTTCTTCCCCGGGCAAACCCCGTGCCGTAGAGCTTTCCCTGCTCCGGTGCGCTGCCGTTCTTCTCCTCCGCTGCCTCCTTCACCGGCTCCGGGTCCCTTTTCAGCCAATCCTCGGGGTATCGGTCCGCAGCATAGGATCCCGCGGTCCGCGTCCGCTCTCCCCTGTAGGAATCGAAGCTCTCCCCGCCTTCCCGGAAGGAAGAGAATGCGCTCCTTTCGCCGCTGTCCCGGCCGCCGGACACGCCGAAAACCCTGCCCCGTCCGCCTGACGGCTCCGGCTCCTCCTCCCGGATGAACTCAGGAGATGCAGGAACATCCTCCGGGGCCTTCTCCTCCGGCGCGGGTGGATCAATGAAAGCATATCTCACGCCGACGGCACCTGCGGCAACCGCCGCGATGAGGCACACAGCCATTGCACCGATGGCGGCAAACTGCTGCGCTGCGTTAAGCGGGAGAAGGAGATAAAGAATAAAGAGCGCACCTGCGCCGATGACTGATGAAGCCCCGATGAGGAAGGAGATCCATATTCTGCGCCGGAGGCTGCTTTCCGACAGCGGGACAGCCCTGCGGCCGCGGCGCGGGCGCTCGTTGAAGCGGTCATCGCTCTCCACCCGGCCTGAGGAACCGCCCTCCTCCCCGTCCGCACGGGAAGGTTCTTCCGGCTCCGGATCGCCGAACTGGACATACGCTTCCCTGAGAAGCGCATCCTTCGACATCCGCTCCTCACCTTCCTCCGGGCCGCCTGTTCCGAAGGTTTCTCCTGACATCCTGTTTCCGCCTGAGCTGCGGTTAACGCTTCCGGCAGGGCTGTTCGCTGCTCCCGCACCGGCACCCGCGAAGCTCCGGTTCCTTCCGGAAGAAGCCTCCTCGCTCCTGCCGTCCCAGAAGTCGGGAATCATGCAGCTGATCATCTCCTCCCGGAGCATAAATTCCGGCCGCATTGCCAGCGTCGCGAGGCGGTAGCAGAGCTCCGTCATCGTCCGGTCGGAGGTGTCGGCGTGATCCGCGAGAAAATCCATAAGCGGCGCATATGGGCTTCCCTCCCTCTCCGCGTGCCCCGGGCCGTAGGCAAAGGAAAACTCCTCCCTGTCCAGGTCACAGTACACAAATTCCGGGGAGTAAAGCACCAGACGGACGTCAAGAAGATAATCCGAAAGGGAGTGCTGCAGCCGGATCAGGCTCTTAAGTACCGCGAGCGCGGTCTCCGGAGGGATGGTCCCGCCGTAGAGGTTGGCCAGGCTGACCTTTGCCGTTATGTCGAAATACAGCAGGGTCTCCTGCTCAATGGTCCTGACGCTCACCGGCAGGATTCCCGGGATGTCATTGGATTCCAGCATATGTACAGGGTACCCCGCCTCCTCGAGCATATTTCCGCAGGGGAGCACCATGTAGCTGCGAATGGAATCACTGTAATAGCGCACATCTGCTTCTTGCATAATTCACCTCCAAATAATAGAAAGCCGGAAGGATATTCAATCTTTGTCTGTATCTGTGTCCTTCAGATATTCCATGAGTTTTCCCGCGAGGTTCCGCAGTCTCCTGAAGCGCCGGATATGAAAGGCGGGATCGAGCCGGTACGCCCTGGTGCCGCAGCCGGCCTCATCCCCCGAAAAGGCGGTAAGGAGAGAATTCGGCGAGGGAAACGCACGGACAGCCGCCGTTCCTCGTCCCCTGACCCAGTGCCCGTCTGTCCTGACAGAAACCTGCGGGGTTCCCCCCTGGACCATGAAATATGCGGCGTCCTCCGG
>OMSM01000293.1 GCA_900313745.1 uncultured Lachnospiraceae bacterium | reverse complement strand
GTGTACATAGGTCATTAAGGATCCGCGCGGCGGCTTTAAGGAGGCGCGCGGACAGGAAATATACGGGGCAGAGAAATGCAGAACAAAGGAAAATACTATATAACAACAGCGATCGCCTACACGTCGGGCAAGCCGCATATCGGCAATACCTATGAGATCGTGCTGGCGGACGCCATCGCCCGCTACAAGAGGGCGGACGGCTATGATGTCCACTTCCAGACCGGCTCCGACGAGCACGGCCAGAAGATCGAGACCCGCGCCATTGAGGAGGGCATGAGCCCCAAGGAATTCGTTGATATGACCGCGGCGGAGATCAGGCGCATCTGGGATCTGATGAACACCTCCTACGACCGGTTTATCCGGACCACGGACGACGACCACGTGGAGCAGCTGCAGAAGATCTTCAAGAAGATGTACGACAAGGGCGACATCTACAAGGGCAAGTACGAGGGACTTTACTGCACGGAGTGCGAGGCCTTCTATACCCAGTCCCAGGCGGCGGACGGCAGGTGCCCTGTCTGCGGCGGTCCGGTCCATCCCGAGGAGGAAGAGGCGTATTTCTTTAAAATGAGCAAGTACGCCGACCGCCTGATCGACCATATCAACACCCATCCGGAGTTCATCCAGCCCGTTTCGAGAAAGAACGAGATGATGAACAACTTCCTGCTCCCGGGCCTGCAGGACCTCTGTGTGTCCCGCACTGCGTTCAAGTGGGGCATCCCGGTGAGTTTTGACGACAGGCACGTCGTGTATGTGTGGCTGGACGCCCTCTCCAACTACATCACAGGCATCGGCTATGACGCGGACGGGAACAGCTCGGACCTCTATAAGAAGGAGTGGCCGGCCGACCTGCACCTCATCGGCAAGGACATCATCCGCTTCCACACGATTTACTGGCCCATCTTCCTGATGTCTCTGGAGGAGCCGCTGCCGAAGCAGATCTTCGGACATCCCTGGCTGCTCCAGGGCGGCGAGAAGATGAGCAAATCCAAGGGTAATGTCATCTATGCGGATGACCTCGTGAGCCTCTTCGGCGTCGACGCGGTGCGCTACTTCGTCCTGCACGAGATGCCCTACGAGAACGACGGCGTAATCACATGGGAGCTGGTGGTGGAACGGGTGAATTCCGATCTTGCCAACACCCTCGGCAACCTCGTGAACCGCACCATCGCCATGAGCAACAAGTATTTCGGCGGAGTCGTCTCGAACAAGGGTGCTGCGGAGCCGGTGGACGAGGAGCTTAAGGCAGTGGTGACCGCTGCGTACGGCAAGGTGGAAGCCGAGATGGAAGAGCTTCGGGTTGCCGATGCGCTGACCGATATTTTCGCCGTCTTCAAGAGGCTGAACAAGTATATCGACGAGACCGAGCCCTGGGTGCTCGCGCGGGACGAGGCGAAGAAGGACCGCCTCGCGACGGTGCTGTACAACCTGACCGAGGGGATCATCATGGGCGCGTCCCTCCTGTATCCCTTCATGCCCGAGACCGCGGAGAGAATCGCGGCGCAGCTGAATACTTCGCTGCGGGGCTTTGATACGCTGGAGACCTTCGGGTGCTATCCGGACGGCAATAAGGTGACCGACAAGCCCGAGATCCTGTTCGCCCGGCTCGACGCGCAGGAGATCCTGGAGAAGGCGGCGGCGATCAGCGCGAAGCAGAGAGCGGATTTCCTCGCGCATCAGGAGAAGGCGGAGGAGAACCTGGTGAAGGCAGGCCGGATGACCCCGGAGGAAGCGGCAGCGGCTAAGGCCGCGAGAGCGGCGGCTGCAGCGCCGGCGGAAGACGAAGCGGCAGCGGTCGATGAAGAGGCCGACGACGTCCCGGCACAGACAAAGCCCGAGGTAACGATCGACGACTTCGCGAAGCTCGAGTTCCGCGTAGCGACGGTGGTTTCCTGCGAGGCAGTGCCGAAATCCAAGAAGCTCCTGCTCTTTAAGCTCCGGATCGGGAACGAGGAGCGCCAGATCGTCTCGGGAATCCGCAAATGGTACAATCCCGAGGAGATGGTGGGCAAGCAGGTGATGGTGATCACCAACCTCGCACCCGCGACACTGGCGGGCATCCGCTCCGAGGGAATGAT
>OMSM01000291.1 GCA_900313745.1 uncultured Lachnospiraceae bacterium | reverse complement strand
TTCACTGCTCCGATCATGATGCCCTTCGTGAAGTACTGCTGGAAGAACGGGTACACGCAGATAATCGGGATAACGACGACGATCGTGACAGTCATCCGGATCGAGGTCGCGGTCTGCGCATGCGCAAGGCTGTTCATCATCTGGGCGGAGCTCGTCGCGCTGTTGACCAGGGACTTAAGGGAGCTCGCCTGGTTGATGTACTGGTACAGCAGGAACTGCAGGGTGTAGAGCTTGCTGTCCGTAACCAGAAGCAGGGTGTCCTGGAAGGCGTTCCACTGGTTCACCGCCGCGAAAATCGCGATCGTCGCGAGAATCGGCTTGATGATCGGGAGCATGATGCGGAAGAAGATAGTCAGCGTTCCCGCGCCGTCGATCTCCGCCGCGTCCTGGAGTTCCTTCGGTACCGCCTCCACGAAAGTTTTGCAGAGGATGATGTAGAAGGGCTGCACCGCCAGGGGGAGCACATATGCCCAGAAGTTGTTGGTGAGACCCAGGTTCTTCATGGTGATGAACCAGGGGATGATGCCGGCATTGAAGTACATGGTTGCCGTGACCATCCGGTACCACACCTTGCGCTTCCAGAGCGTCTCCCGTGTGAACATGTATCCGAGGAACGCCGCGACGATCACGGTGAGCGCCGTGCCGAGCAGGGTCCTGGAGACGGAGATCTTAAGAGCATCCGCGATGCCCGAGATCTTGATCACCTGTGCGTAGTTGGTGAAGTGTACTTCCTTGGGCCAGAACAGCACCTTGCCGCGCTGGCTTAAGTCGTTGCTGCTTATGGTATTGATGAAGATATAGTAAAACGGGTATGCACAGACAAACGCAAAGAACGCATAGACCAGATACAGGATCACGCTCATGAGGATGTCGCCCGCGCTCCTCTTGTATTTGACCTTCTTTGGTGCCATCACTTCGTTTTTCTCGTTCTGCTTCATATCACTCATGCCTCCGTGCCGGCCAAGGGCTGCGCCTCTTCCGGGATCAGATGAATCCCTCGCCGCGGATGCGCTTGGAAAGTGTGTTGGTAACTACCAGCAGAATAACGGAGACCACGCTCTTCAACATGCTTATCGCCGTCGAGAGCGAATATCCTCCGTTGCCCATCGCAAGGTTGTAGACATAGAGGTCAAGCACCTGGATGGTCTCCTTGTTGAAGGAGTTCTGGAAGACGAAGAACTGCTCCATTCCGTTGGAGAGGAAGTTCGCGATCTGGAGCATCACAAGCACGAAATATGTCGGCAGGATGCTGGGAATTGTGATGTAGCGGATAACCTGCATCCTTGTGGCGCCGTCCACCTTGGCCGCCTCGATCATCTGCTCGTCAATACCCGTGATTGCGGCGATGTACATGATTGCCGCCCATCCGGCGTTCTTCCAGGTATTCCACAGCCACATCTTGAACCAGATGTGCTTCGAGGACTGCAGGAAGAGGATCGGCTCTGTAGTGATTCCGAGGCCTATGAGCACCTGGTTCACCACACCGGTGCTGTTTAAGACGCAGTAGGCGATGGAGTACACCAGAACCCAGCTGATGAAGTTGGGCAGCGTCGTGACGGTCTGGACTACCTTCTTGAAGGGCTTGCAGTTGATCTCATTGAGAAACACCGCAAACATCATCGGGAACCAGGAGAAAATCAGGTTCAGTCCGCTGGTGGCGAAGGTGTTGCGCAGCACGTTGAAGACCTGGCGGCGCTTCACGGAGTTCTCCATCATCGAGAGGAACCACTTTAATCCCACAAAGTTCTTCAACTCCAGCGGATACGGCGGCCTGTAGTCAAAGAAGGCGTAGAACCATCCGTACAGGGGATAATAGGAAAAGAGGAAAACCAGTACCAGGAACGGAAGCACATAGAGGAATTCTCTGAACGACCGCCTCTTTTTCGGGTTATCTAGAATCGATTTCATCGCTCTTCTACCTCCGGTCAGACGTTAAGTACAATTCCGCAGGCCGGGAAAACTGTTCCCTGCCGGAACCTGACTCACGCTTTCCTTCTTAACAGAAGCACATTCGCGGATCTGGGGCAGGCGCGGAAGACAAAACTTCCGGCTGCGCCGGTGCATTCCCTCCGGACATCCCGGATTCTCTCCGGCTCGTCCAGGGTATTTCTGTCCTCCCGCTCTCCGGTGACCGTGATCACGCTGTAATCCTCTTCTACTTCGCAGTCCAGGGTGATCTCCGTGTCTTCCTCCCGGTCGGAGAGGTTTACAAGCTTAATCACAAGTTCCTTTTCGCCCGTCCCGCCTGCCGCGGCTCCCACCGCCGCGGACGCCGCGATCACGGGATTCGCAGGTATTGCCAGATCGTGGAGCACTCGTCCGTCCGCCGAGATCTTCATCCGCGTCAGATCCGTCTCGAATACGATGTGGTGCACTCCCGCGGGGCCAGGCGTCTCCGCCGTTTCGGAGACCACCGAGGGATGCCCGGGATGGCTTCCCATCTCGTCGATGATCCTTGAGCCCTCCGGGCCCACCTTGAAGCGGAAGGAGCGGACGTTCTCGACGTTCCACTCCGCCGGGGGATCCGTCTCGTCCGAGATATACTCGATGGGAGGAAGCCTGTAAGGGAAGAAGCCGAAATCGTAGCTCTCCCCGTCCTTCGTCTCCAGATCGAACTCCAGACGGCCGGCCGCCGGCTCCTCTTCCCCGAAGACCAGCAGACTCTCGGAGCGCTCGCGCAGGTGGACCTTCATCGCCTCATGCTGCTGCGCCTCATCCGCAGCGGAAACCGTATAGAATGCAGATTCCTCCGAATCCTCCGGGCTGCTGAAATGGCCGAGCACCTCATGAGAGAGGGGAAGCGGCTTCCCGTTGAACAGCGGCGCGCTCATCCTCGTGCCGATCCGGCTGTAAACTGCCAGCACACCCTTTACAGGTCTCGGCATCACACCGGTATCGGTGCCGGTCCCGACGACGTAATCTCCGCGGTGTTCCCCGAACATCTTCCAGACGTAGTAGCTGGGGATCGCCATGCTGCGGTGGTTGTCGAACCGGATCAGGTTCGGGAACCATGACTTGAAGTTCACATTCTCCAGAAGCGGCGCATAGGACACCAGTTTTACGACGTCCTGATTCTTCTCTACTCCCGTAAAGAAGGCGCCCTCCGCCACCGCTCCGTAGAGCTGGGCGGTATATCCGCGGACCACTGCCGTCTCCCCCAGGAAGAGCTTCGGGCCGCGCCTGTCGCGCGCATCGAAGAGCTCCGTGTGCTCGGCAAACCACTCCGCGGTGTCATAGTAATGCTCGTCGACGATCTCCGCCGGAAGACCCTTCTCCTCCAGATGGGAGTTGGCGATCAGGACCATGTCCGGATACTTTTCCTTGATGGCGTCGTACCAGCGCCTGTACCTCGTCTCGTATTCGGGTCCCCAGTTCTCGTTTCCGATCTCGATGATCCCAAGCCGGAACGGTGCGGGATGGCCCATCTTCGCCCTTAAAGCTCCCCAGGGGGTGTCCTCGCCGCCCCGGGCGTACTCAATGGCGTTCATGCAGTCCTCGAGGATCTCATCCTGTTCGGCGCCCTCGAGATAGATCTCTTTCCTGGCCTGGCAGGTCATACCGCAGTTGCAGACCCAGATCGGCTCCATGTCCAGGTCTTCGCAGAACTGAAGGTACTCGTGGAAACCGACGGCGTTGTAGCTCCTGTAATGCCACATAAGCTGATGGCCGGGGCGCTCCCAGACCGGTCCGACGGTCTTCTTCATCGTCATGATGGTCTGTCTTGTGAAGCCCTCGACGATGCAGCCGCCGGGGAAACGGAAGAAGCCGGGATGCAGTCCGGCGAGCTTCTCCGCGATATCCTTCCTTAAGCCGTGCCCCTTGAAGGTCTCCGCGGGGAGCAGGGAAATATAGCCGATCGATACGGTGCACTCCTCCGGAGCCTCAATCTCCAGGACGCCGTCATAAAAGCTTTCTTCCGCTTTGAACTTAAGCTCGCTGAAGCGGAAGGAGGAATCCACGCCCTCCGGGCAGAGGCTCATCAGCTCGCCCGCCGGGGTTCCCTCATCGCCCGAAAGACTGCCGATCCGGTTTGCCTTCGAGCCGTCGCCGCTCCTTACGCAGAACTTCAGGGCAAAACTTCCGGCGGCGAAGATTCTCAGGCAGTACTCTGCGCCGGCCTCCTGCGGAACTCCGCAGAAACCCGTGTTTACTATCTTTCCGCCGCGCCCGAAAACGGCCTTCAGGGAGACCTGGCGGCGCGGGTTCAGTTTTCTCTCATAATCCAGGGAAAACGAGGCGCC
>OMSM01000290.1 GCA_900313745.1 uncultured Lachnospiraceae bacterium | reverse complement strand
GCCTTCGAGGAGGCCGGCGAGCGCATGTCCGCATTTATCGAACAGTACGGCGAGGATTATGCCGATCTCCGCTATTCGAGGCTTCTGCTTAACTATCGCGCCCGCAATGCGCAGGAACTCTCCCTGAGTTTCGGCTCTGACATGTCCATGGACGAGGATTACCTCTTCGTCATGAACAACGGCAGCGACGAGCAGATCAATACTCTGCTCTCCCTCGAGGATTTCGCCGCGGAAGCCGGAGAGAAAAAAAGGATCGCGGAAGGCATTCCCGCCGCGCGAAAGGCATACAGCGACGGGGAGTTCGGGAAAGCCATCGACCTGATCGACGGCCTTCGCAGACTGAAGAGTTTTGACCGGGAGAAGGACGTAAGCGAGCTGTATTCCATGGCGGTCCGCCAGAAGGAGATCGCGGATAAGCGCGCTGCATTCCTGGAACTGACGAAACAGCACAAGCACCATGATTACCTGGAGGACCGTCTTGAGGAAGTGCGCCCGGATCTCTATGAGAAGTATGCCTTCGTCGAATCCATGCGCGGGAGACAGGAGCCGACGGGCAATACCTGGGGATACACCCTGGTTCTTGCCGTAAGTGCCGTCACCCTCATCCTCTACCTCGTCCTGCGGCAGAGATTCGAGGTGCCGGCACTTGCCGTCACGGCATTTATCGCGCTTATTCTGGCCGTGCGATTTTTTATCGCCAATCATTACGATGACGACACTCTGATCGAAGACGCCAAAAACCTCATCGCCTCGCTCCTCAAGGGCGCCGCCGCGGTATACGCGCTCCCGGTCGGAATTACCGTTCTTGCCGCTGCGCTCTACTCGCGCTCAAAGGACCGTGACCACGGCTTCCTTGCCGCCATCGACCGCATCTGGTATCACACGGATGATGCCGAGCTCGTTCTTCCCGTGTTCCTCCTTTTGCCCATACTTCTCGTCACTGTCATCATCTGCGCGATGGGAGCGCGAAAGGAGAAGGAACTTCGCCTCAGCAAAGAGAAGTACCGCCTGGATACGGAGAAAGAAAAGAGATATAGGAAAGAACTCAGAGAATCCCTCGGGGAATTCGTCCGCAGTGAGGAAAAACGGGTTCTGGAGATCTACGGAGACTGCATTAAGGACGACCTTGGAAAGCTCGGCTCCTTTATTATTTAGGCACGGACTGCACACAGAAACCCGGACCGCGGTACGGCGAGGCGTAAGCCATGCCGTCCATCCGGCTAACCAAGAAAGAGGTGAAAACTATGGCTATACTGGAAGTCATCAAATCCGAAGCTCCGAACGGTCTCCTTGTCTGGAAGCATCCCGCGGAGGACTTCAACACCATGTCCACGCTGATCGTCGATGAGTCCCAGATCGCCCTGTTCTACAAGAACGGGCAGATCGCCGACATCTTTCCCGCAGGGCGCTACGTGCTGAGCACGAACAACATCCCGCTCCTTCGAAAACTCATCCAGCTGCCTACCGGCGGTGTCTCGCCCTTCAGCTGCCGGGTCTACTTCGTCAACATGGCCGAGGCCATGAACATGAAGTGGGGCCTCAACTCCCGCATCACCTACATGGAGCCGGTCTACAACATCCCTCTTGAGCTCGGCGCGCGCGGGACGATGAGCGTAAGCGTCGCCGACCCGGCTTCCCTTATCCTCCGCCTGGTCGGCACGGAGACGTCACTGACGGCGGAAAGCCTCGTCGGCTACTTCCGCTCGCTTATCGTGATGTACGTCAAATCTCATCTCGCCCGCGCAATCCGCGACAGGCAGCTTAGTATCTTTGAGCTGAACGGACAGCTGGATATTCTGGCCGCCGAGCTGAAGTCCCGCATCTCTCCGGAACTCGAGCCCTACGGCTTCCGGCTGAACCTTTTCACCGTCGATGAGGTTCTCCTTCCCGAGGACAACCCCGCCTTCCTCCGGGTAAAGCGCGCCCTCTCCGAGCGCTCCACCGGCATCTTCGAGGCCCAGACAAAGCGCGAGCAGGCAATCATCGCCGCGGATGCCAGCGCGAATGTCGAAGTGATCAAGGCCAGGGGACACGCCGAGGCTCTGAATGTCCAGGGCACGAGCTATCGAGAGGAACGGCAGCTCAACATCGCCGAGTCCCTTGCGAACAATCCGAATGCCGGCCAGTTCTCCGGCATGGCCGCCGACATGGCCATGATGGGAGGCGCCATGGCGATGGGTGTCCAGACTGCGAGGACCATGACCGAGGCGATGAGCCCTATGGGCGGCTATGCCGTCCCCGGCTTCCAGGGGTACACCGCCCAGAACAACGTGAACGTGCAGGCGGCGTATGCTGCCGCTCCCCAGCCCCAGGCTCAGCCCGGGACTCCGATGCAGCCCGCTTCTCCCGTCCAGGCGCAGCCCGGCGGCATTCCGATGCAGCCTGCTTCCGCCGTTCCTTCCGGGACCAAGAAGTGCGTAAACTGCGGAGCGGAGCTGCCAATAAAGGCGAAATTCTGCCTCGAGTGCGGGCAGACCCAGCCGCTTTTATGCCCGAACTGCGGTGCCGTGCTTCCGGACGGCGCGAAGTTCTGCCT